>CAZCVM010000143.1:0-4225 GCA_964501965.1 uncultured Leptospiraceae bacterium
CACTGAGCAATGCCTATTCACCTGGTAACATCAATGAAACAATTTTTTCTATGACAATAGACCCAGTGGCTTATAGTTTAGCCGCATTGGACAAAGTAAAAGGAAAAATAACTCAAAGCCAAATCGAAAACACTGTATGGTTCAATCAAAACTATCGTGCCCGTGCATACCGCATTATCAATGCGGTATTGTATAAAAAACAAAACCCGCTTTCCTTCCTGGACGCAAAGGATTTAAGGTTTTTAAGAGAATACGATGCCAAGCACAGCAAACCCACAGAAAAACAAATGTTGGATATGTTTTTATCGTTTATGAAAGGATCTGACAATCCGAGCGCGAACAACAATAAAAAAAATGCAATACCTTACCAAGAAAGGCTGAACAGAGCCAGGGACTTAGCTATCAATGCGCTGCCTATACAAAAAAAGAAAGAGTACATTGAAAAACTCAAATCTCCCTCTAGCTTTCAAAAAGCATCTGATCTGCTGGATATGGAAAAACGCAATAAAGCAAAACGTTTGGCCGCATTTATTCCAGCCATGAAAAAAGCGATGCAGATTGCTTTATCTCCAGATATGATGGAATTGGTCGGTTTGATGCAGGATGAAAATATTAAAAAGGAAATATTTCGCATTACTAAAGACAAAGAAACGCAAAAAAAAATCATAGCAGCAAGAAAAAAAATAGAAATGAACAATGCTAAAAAAATGATCCAACAAGAAAACATGAATGATCTGTTTCTTGCTATCAGACATGCGCCTGATTTTGCCGACAGATTGAAACAATGGAAACGTTCACAAATAGAAAAAACAATCGCAAACTTAACCTTTTATATAGAGAATAAAAATCTATCTTCTGTGCTAAATTCATTGCCGGATAAGAATGCTGCTGCTGTGAGTGCTATTTTGCAAAGTGATAAAAGTATGACAATGGTTGAGAAGGCAAGGGAAAAGGCAACATTGCAGCTAAGCACCCTAGATAATAGAGATAGAGACTATGCGGACGCGGTTCGGACTTTACGTGATTTTCTGGGCCGTATTTCTATACGGCGTCGCGACCTGATCAATTCGCCTCACCAGGAACTCAAATCTGTGTCCATAGTTTTGAGCGGTGGTTATATTTTCCCCTCTTCCGGCGGCGACGCGGTATTCAACCCTGATACATTGCCAACAGGCAGAAATATTTATGCGATTGACGCAGAAAAGACTCCTACTCCAGAAGCATTTACAACTGGAAAAAAATTGGCAGAAAATCTCATCAAAAAATACCGTACAAAGAACGGACGGTATCCTCGCAAAGTCGCTTTTACCTTATGGGGCGGCGAGTTCATCCGTTCTCAAGGAATCACCCTGGGACAGATTTTTTATCTCCTTGGTGTGGAACCGGTGCGCAATAGCAGAGGGACAGTGCATGACGTAAAACTCATTCCCATGGCTGACTTAAAACGTCCGCGCATTGATGTAGTGGTCCAAACTTCCGGTCAATTTCGCGATGTAGCTGCGTCGCGTGTTTACTTGATCAATAAAGCGGTTAGATTGGCGGCATCTGATTTATCCAAAAAATATGAGAACTATGTCCAACAAGGCAATGTCAACGCGGAAGCCATGATGAAGAAAAAAGGCTTTTCACCGCGAGAGGCGCGTGAGCTTTCTTTTGCGCGTGTTTTTGGCGGACTAAATGGCAATTATGGCACAGGTATCATGGGATTGGTCGAAAAAGGTGATGCCTGGGAAAAAGACGAAGAAATCAGCCGGCAATATCTGCAAAATATGGGAGCGATCTATACAGAAAGCAAATGGGGTTTTTATAAACCAGGAATACTGGAAAGTGCTTTGCAAAACACGGAAGCATTGGTCCAGCCCTCCTCGTCCAATATGACCGGTGCCCTGTCATTGGACCATGTGTATGAATTCATGGGTGGTCTAAATGCTACCATACGCAACGTCACCGGCAATGATCCAGACGCATATTTCAATGATTTGCGCAATAGCCGCAATCCGCAAATTGCCGGTCTAAAGGAAACCATTTCCCTGGAATCCAGAGCGACATTATTGAATCCAAAATATATCAAGGATTTAATGCAAGGCGGGGCCTCTTCAGCAGAAGAATTTGCCGAGACATTTCGCAACACTTATGGCTGGAATGTAATGACGCCCAAAGCGATAAGTCCTGATTTGTGGGACAATCTTTATTCTACCTATGTACAGGATAAGAACAACCTGGGAATAGTTAAATTTTTTAAGAATGAAAATCCCTATGCTTTGCAAGATATGACCGCAGTTATGTTGGAAACCGTCCGCAAAGGCTATTGGAAACCCTCGGAAGCGGTAGTCAAAGACATTGCCCGTTTGCACGCACGCTTAGTACGCGACCACAATGCCGGATGCAGCGGCTTTGTTTGTGACAATCAAAAATTGAGGGCTATGATCGCGGGCAAGCTGAATGAAAACTTGCGCAAACAATACAACAATAAAATTGACAAAGTTTTGCACGGGGACGCAAAAGACAAAAAAGGCATGAAGCTCGTTAAGCAAACCAAAACTATGAAAGAAGTAACCAAAGCATTGCTAAAAAATAAAACGGCGCTTTTCTCTATACTCGGAGTAATGATCTTGATTGGATTTACAGTGATTTACGGAGTAAGACGAAGCCGCCGATTGGACACCAGAATGAAATGAAAAATCAATTGAAATCAAAAAATTTTGATTATCCTAATTTCTTTGAAAGGGGGTGATAATTCATGGGATTAATTCGCGATGACTTAGTTCATTTGGAAAAGGATATATCGCATATCCAGTCAGATGTTGAGCATTTGGATAAGGATATTGAAAATCTAAATGTAGATTTAAATATTGAAGATTTAAAAACCCATATTAGGGATTTAAAATCACACATGGACGATGTTTTAAGCCATATCGGACATCTAAAAAAACACGATATGCAATAAAACCTCTAAATATTTACGCAGTTTCATTTTTTTAGAATAATGGCTGTAGCCTCCTTTCACAAAGAATAATTATCTTTTTGCAAGGAGGCTTTTTTTTATTGACCTAAATGAGTGATTTAAATCACTCTTTTAGGTCACATTTGAACACACTCCTGAACAGAAAAAAAGTTGCCAGTCAGACAGGTTTCCATTTCTTTTCCCTATGTTTTTTTCTAATCAAGGAGGCAATAGGAAATGAAAAAAGATTGGAAGACTGTAGTTATTGCGTTAGCAATATTGATTGGTTTTATTGGAGCAATATCCATATTGATCAATCACAATTTTTTAGCGACCACACAGCAAGTGCCATGGGGATTGCTGATTGGTATTTATGTATTTTTTGCAGTAGCCAGCACTGGCGTTGGGCTATTGGGTTCTTTAGCAACGATTTTTAAAGTCAAAAGATATGACGCAATCGCGCGGAGAACACCTTTTATATCACTGGTTTTACTATTATGTGCATTTGGTTCTTTGGGCATTGAATTGGGAAGTCCATTGAATATGATTTATATTCTTTTTTCCCCAAATTTAAGTGCGCCGATCTGGTGGATGGGCTTTTTCTATGCTATATATTTGATGGGATTGGCTGTACAGGTTTATTTTCTTTATAAAAATGGCCACGCGGAAAATCCTTTATTAGAAAAGCTGGCTCTATTTGTAAAATTGGCAGCTGTGAGCAATCTCGGTGCTGTGTTTGCAATGAACGCTTCCCGTCCGTTTTGGCATGGTGCTTATTTGCCGATACTGATGGTTATCGCGGCTATTGTATCCGGTGCAGCCATTTTAGCCATTTACTCTTATCTAGATGAATCTATCGCAGACGATGAATTGTTTGTTGATTTCAGCAAAATTTTATTTGGCTCTGTGGTGATTCATGGCCTGGCTTCATTCTGGCTTTTCATTACCGCGTTTGCAAGTTCTGCTCCGGCAGATTACTTTTCAGCCGCGATTCTGCTTGGCCCGAGGTTTATTTCTTTTTGGTTTGTAGAGCTATTCATTGGCGTGGTTTTGCCTATTCTCATTCTGCTCATCACTCAATTTAATAAGAAATTTGTATTCGGAGCATCGATTTTAGCCCTTATTGGATTAGTAGCCAATCGGTTCAATTTTATTTCCGCCGGACAAATGAGTCCCTTGTATCCGCGTGACTCCATTGTTTACGCAAACGCGTATTTCCCAAGTTTTACGCACTTTTCTGGAAACTGAGTGCCAAAAACAGTGAAAAACAAGGGTTTTTCA
>CAZCVM010000143.1:4235-6419 GCA_964501965.1 uncultured Leptospiraceae bacterium
TTTTGATTGGCGCCATTGGTTTATCAATATTCTTAATTCAATTGCTGAATAAAAAAATAGAAATATTTGAACCTAAAAACTAATCATAACAATCATAAATAAGGAGAATTTTAATGAAACTGACAAGAAAAAAATTCCTTCAAACTTCGGCGGCTACGGCTGCTGGCGCGGCAGGGATAGCAGCTGTCATAAAAGGCGGCTTAAAAAATCAATTGGAAGCAAATAAAGATAAAAAACAAGCCGGACAATGGAAGGCATCTCAATGTCAGGGCTGCACAGCCTGGTGTCCGATACAAGCCTATGTCGTAGACGGCCGAGTGATCAAAGTACGCGGCAATCCAAATTGCAAAGGCACACGAGGCCAAATTTGCCAGAAACCGCATTTGGCTATTGATCAATTGTATGATCCTGACCGCATCAAAGTTCCCATGAAACGGACCAATCCCAAAAAAGGCCGCAACGAAGATCCCAAATTTGTACCCATAAGCTGGGATGAAGCAATAGATACCATTGCTGACAAAATCGTTGAGCTCAAAAAAAATAATGAAACCCATAAATTTGTTCTGTTTCGCGGACGTTATACATATATGCGTGATTTGTTGTACAAAGCAGTTCCCCAATTTGTAGGTTCCCCCAACAATATTTCCCATAGTGCGATCTGCGCGGAATCAGAAAAATTTGGTTCTTATTATACAGAAGGTTATTGGGATTACCGTGACTATGATATTGAAAACACAAAATACATACTTTGCTGGGGCGCGGATCCCGTATCCAGCAACCGCATGATAGGTGTGGCCATCAGCAAATGGGGCCAGGTTCTTGACCAGGCCAAGGTTGTGGCAATTGATCCCCGCCTGTCCGCGACAGCTTCCAAAGCCCAGGAATGGTTGCCCGTGATTCCCGGTGAAGATGGTGCCCTGGCTGTGGCGATGGCACACACAATACTTGTAAACGGACTCTGGTCCAAAAAATTTGTGGGCGATTTCAAAAACGGTCAAAACCAATTTCAACCCAACAAAACAGTCGCAGAAGACAGTTTCAATGAAAAAGAAACACATGGCCTAGTAAAATGGTGGAATCTGGAACTTAAAGACAAAACTCCCGCATGGGCTGCCAAAAGAACCGGAATACCAGCAGAAAAAATAGAACGGATTGCCATTGAATTTGCCAAGGCAGCTCCGAGCGTTATTAGCTGGGCCTCTCCTGGAGCTTCCATGCATGTACGGGGCGGATACGGTGCAATGGCACAGCATGCTTTAAATGGTTTGGTTGGCAGTGTGGACCAGCGCGGCGGTACAATGCAAAAAACAAAGGTCCCTTATACAAAAACACCGAACTACAAAAAGTACATGGACCCTCAAGCCAAAAAAGGCGCGAAAAACAAAAAAATCGACCAAAGAGGTACATTGCATTTTCCAGCATTGAAAAAGAAACCAGGTGGCGGGGTTGTCACAAACAATGCAGCTGACGGTATGCTGGATAAAAAACCTTATGACATTAAAATGGGAATTGGCTATTGGAACAACTTTACTTTTTCCGCTTCCGGTGCAGAACGCTGGGAACGCGCTATGTCACAATTGCCGTTCTATGTTCACATTACAACCAATGCGGCAGAGATGACAATGTTTGCTGATATTGTTTTACCAGCGGCAATGCACATGTTTGAACGCTGGGGCTATATCAAAAGCAAACAACTCCGTTATGGCTATGGTTCGATGAATCAGCCTGTGATCAAAAGGCTTTGGGATGTACGTGCAGATGAAAACGAGATTCCTTTTATGATCGCCAAATCCTTAGCAAAAAAAGGGTATCCGCAAATGCTAAATTATTTTCAGGAAGAATACAAAGATCCTGAAACCGGCAAAAAACCAACGAATGAACTGGAGCTGGGTTTGTATTCCACAAAACTATTTACCAAGCCCATGTGGACTGGTAAAGGAGCCAAATACGGCGACAATATCACTTCCTGGCAAGAATTTGTGGACAGAGGCGTTTGGAACACCAGTGAATACCCGGTAAATAACAATTGGGGCAAATTCAAGACAAAAACCAAAAAATTTGAATTTTATAGCGAGACTCTGAAAAATATTTTGGGTGCTCACGCGAGTAAAAACAAAACAAACGTGAACACAGTGCTTGAAAAATGCAATTACATTGCCCGAGATGAATTGGCTTTTGTTCCCC
>CAZCVM010000144.1:0-6392 GCA_964501965.1 uncultured Leptospiraceae bacterium
TTGTTCGTTTTTTTCCTGCCGTATCAGCGCGTTGGCAAAATGCAAACGCAATTCATAGTGCTCGGGATCGTGTTGCACTGCTCTTTGATAATAGTTGATGCTTTTGTCCAGTTCATCGATATCGTCATACAGTATGGCCAATTCGATCATTGCCGGAGAAAAAGTGATGTCTTTTTGTAACGCCGAATGTAAACAATGAATAGCCTGAGAAATTTCATTTTTTTCTTTGTGCTTCAGTGCTGTAGCCAAAAGCTCAAACGTATCACCCCAAATCGAATTTTCTAATAGTTTGATTTTTTCGCTGATTTTGATATTATTGTTGTCTTGTTTCATGATAATGCTAAGATATTATAGATATTGGATTTGTTCAACTATTATTTTCTATTTCCCCATAAAAATATCGGCAAAAAAGATCATTTCCTTGATAAAAAAGCCGGCTTCGCAGTTTTTTTGTACAAAATAGTCCCAAATAGACAAATCCCATTTTAATGACAATGCCCCAGTGTCTTGTTTTGCTTTTGTCCGGTTCAATCATTGGTTTTGAGTCAGCTTGAGAGGCCAGAGAAATATGGTTAAATATCCATATAAAAATTATAAATATGTAAACAGCTTATGAAAACTTTGAGCGTAAAATTGCTTGCCAGCAAAGTTTTAAAAATTAATCTTGCTGGAATAATATTGGAGATAAATATATCATTGCCATGAGCCGTCAATCAGATAAAAGAAAAATGCGCTGGTCGCTAAGTTTAAAGATAATCGCGATAAATCTTAGTTTGATTTTTATTGCTATTGCAATTATAAGTTTTTTGTATGTAAATCAGGGAAAAACAATCATTTTGGACAATGTTTCAAAGTCGCAAAAAGCAATGGTTATGTCACGGGGCAAGCAAATCCGGGATTATTTTGCTCACAATTTTGAGCGCTCCGCTTTGGTGGCTTCTAGAACAAAATTGCGGATGGCTGTGCGGGATATCCAAAACAATATTAAACCCGAACAATCAAAAAAGATAATCAATAAAATTTTGGCTGACGCTAAAAATTCCACGCCGGCAATTTTGGATTTAACTATTGTATCAAAGAACGGAAAATTGATTGCAGCGACAAACAATGATTCACCGAAAGATTGGCGTGATAGTGATTTGTTTCGCAATGGCAAAAGTGCATTTTATCAAAGACCTTTGGAAATAAGTAAAAAAAATAGCATCAAATTTCTTTTGCGTATAGCACTGCCTTTGTACGGGAAAATGAAAACAAAGCAAGACTCATTGGGAGTTCTTGTTTTGACGATGGATGAAACCCGAATAGAGGATTTGCTGCAAACGCATAGAGATTTTGTATATACGCAAGAAATATTTTTACTTAGAAAAGAATCAAATAAATTTCGGGTCATAAATCAAGATCATGGTATGTCGGCGCAAAAAAGAAAATGGATACAAGACATAGCGCGAAAAAAAAATAGCAATCATGATAATACAAGTCGGATTGTAAAAGATCTGATTGTGACTGACTACCGCTCGAAAGAAGTGTATGTGACGAGTTATTTCAATATTGTTCAGGGTTACGCTTTGCTGGTAAAAATAAATACAGATGAATTTTACTCGGAGCTGCGCCATTTGAATAAAAAAGTATTTTTTACCGCAGCTATGGTATTGCTGGTGAGTCTTTTTTTTGCTTTGGTTTTTTCGATGCTTTTGATAAAGCCTTTGAAGTCCTTAAAGTCGGCTATGGAAAAAATCATGGCTGGAGATATGGATCAGCAAGTGCGAGTGCAAACACACGATGAAGTGGGCGAGCTGGCGAGTGTTTTCAATAAAATGGTTTTGCGCAGAAAAGAAGATGAAAAAAAATTGCGTCAGGCTATGTATAGCGCAGAAAAAGCCAACCGCGCGAAAAGCGAATTTTTGGCCAATATTTCTCATGAAGTCAGAAATCCTTTGAATGGAATTTTGGGGTTCACACAGTTATTGAACGAGCATGATTTGCCGGAAAAGTCCCGTCGCTGCGTCACGCTGATAGATAGGTCCGGCAGCCGTTTGCTGGCTTTACTCAATGAGATACTGGATTTTTCCAAGATGGAATCAGGCCGGTTGGATATCACTTTGAAAACATTTCCGGTCCAGCCTATCATTGAAGAATCTGTCCACGCGGTAGGAATCAAAGCGGCGCAGAAAAAATTGCATTTGATGTACTTTGTGGAACCGGATGTGCCATTGATTATTTTTAGTGACCAGGATAGACTCAATCAAATTTTGATAAATATTTTGTCCAATGCGGTAAAGTTTACGGATGAAGGCAATGTGGAGCTTTACGTGCAATTGAACCATGATAAAAAAAGACCGGGCAATATTTTGTTTTCTATCGCTGATGATGGCAAAGGCATAGGCAAAGACAAACTTGAGTCTATTTTTCAACCATTTGTCCAGGAAGATGTTTCCATTGAAAAAAAATTTGGCGGCACCGGTCTGGGGTTGGCGATAAGTAAGAATCTAGTAGAATTGTTGGGCGGAGAAATATGGGCGGAAAATAAAAAAAAACAGGGCATGATATTTTATTTTACGATTGATGCCGGCAATATAGAGAACCAGGTTCTGGATGAATCGCAAAAAGAACAAGCTTCGATTTTGGATCAGCAGTCTGTTCTTCTCCTAGAAAAAAATGAACAGCAAAAAAATTTTTTGCAACGCAAAATGGAATCATGGGGCCTGCAGGTGTGTTCCTTTATTGTGACTGAGACAATGGCCGAACACGCGAACAAAATGGCCGATATGATTGAATATTTCAATAGCTTCCATTTTTATATTATTGATTATCTTTTTATAAAAAGATGGCTGGGCCGTAGAAAGGACAAATCAGAAAGCCATGATTGGTTTGAGATGATTGTAAAAACAGGAAAGCCAATTATTATTCTTTATCGTTTTAATGATCCAGTGGATGACTATTTCATTTCCATTTATAAACCGATTCGGTATAGTCAATTGCAAGAAACATTGTTATTTGCCGCAGCTAGAAATACGGAACAAATCGCTATTCGGGATTACAAAAAAAAATTGCCAGCTCAATTGCAGGTTTTGGTGGTAGATGATAATGAAATTGGCCGCGAAGTCATGCAGCATTATGTGGAAAATCTTGGCATTGTGCCGGATATGGCGCAAAGCGGGTATGAAGCTGTTTCCAAAGCTAAAAATAAGCATTATGATCTGATTTTTTTGGATATTCAAATGCCGGAAATGGATGGTTTGGAAACAATGAAAAGGATCCGGCAAATTGGAAAAATGCGGCAAGATGACAGGCATGTTTTGATTGTTGCGATGACCGGTTATGCTGTGCGCGGCGATAAGGAGGAGTTTCTTGCTGCTGGTATGGATGGTTATTTGAGTAAGCCGATTGTTTATCGAGAGCTATGGACATTATTGGAAGATTTTGGGTTTTTGAAGTAGTGATGTGTTTTTTGTGGTTTTAAATAACTATTTTTTAAATAACTATGTGCTAGGTTTTTAAATAACTATGTTGGATGATCGGGTTTTTTGAAAATGGTTGCATTTTTGAAGCGTTTCTTGTTTAATGCAACAAATTACAGCAAAATGAAACAATATTTTCGTGAAATGGAATGCAACAATGCTTAGAAAATACAAAAATGTATTGACAGCTCTCGGGCAGACATACACGAGGCCCAACCTGGGTACTCTCAAAATTTCTATCTTAGTTTCTATATTTATTTCCATATTTATTTCCATGATTATTTCTATGCATGGAATCGTGTTTGCCAATGATAGCAAAAACAATACCACCCGATCTTCTTTTGGCTGTGATGCCCAGTATCCGGCAGGCTTTTGGGATTTGCCTTATATGGATCTTGCATATCGGTTTCCGGTACGCAGATTGTGGATTTACCAGCCTACACCGCATCAGGTCCCAAATGCACAGGGCATAAATAAGGCATTGGAGTTGCGTTATTCATTTATATTGTTTTACAATAAGAACAAACAATTGAAAAAAATATATCAAATGCGCCACAATTGGGGAGTGGTGGCTGGAGCTAAACTCGTCAAGGAATACCGATTTTTTTACCGCAAAAAAATGTGGCAAATGTCTGAGTACAATGCTCGTGGTTATATGACCGGATACAGTCAACTCAAATTGCAAAAAGGCGATCTAGGCAAAGTGTTGTCAGGGTCCCAAAGTTATGATCTATTGTCCAGATTGCGTCAAATATTTGATCAGGCGCGAGGTCAGCAACTTGACCCAACTAGCAAAAATAATAAACAAAAAGGCAGCTTGCAAAGTCCATTGGCAGCTGTTTATTTACAACGGACTGATTTTACGAGAAATGGTTATGTCAGGGCAAAAACATTGTTTTTGTACAAAGCTCCATTGCATTTGCCGCCTGGGATGAGTCAGGATCAATGGCAAAGAAATCTGGAGCGTGACGCAAAGCTGCGTTATCCGGTATATATCCTGGGCATGTCTCCCTATCGCAAACAAAGCACCTGGTATGGCAAGTTTTTGCATTGGCGTTCTGGCCAATTGCTAGTTTCTTCGGTGACTAAAAATCAAAAGGTCAAACAGGATCTTGTTAAGCCGCATTGGCAATTGCGGTGCGAAAACAATCGGCCCGTTTCCTGGAGGCAGCAAAAAAAGTCCAATCAGCAATTTTTAGTAGCTGATTCATGGACGATGGATTATTATTCTAGCTGGCCGTTTGGGGATGAGATTTATGATGAGTACTACAAACCCGGAACAAAAGAGCAAAGCAAATCAAAATTAAAAGATCAAAATATATATAGCCGCGATAATCTCAGTAAAAATCAAAAAATCCGCAATATGCTAGGTTTGGAAATATTGCCGCAAATCGCGGAGAAAAGTTTTGTTCGTTTGACTAGCCCCTGGGAAAGCCCTGGAGTGGTTCCGAAATACTGGCACAAAAAAGATGGTCAAGGTAGAGACAAACTGCGCATTGTGTTTGATTATTCGGATTATGAGGACTGGCGCAAGAAGAAATAGATAAAATATGACATTATTTATGTGTTATTTGTACGATAATAAATATACGAAAGGTTGGAACAATGAGCATTGACACAACACTGAAAGAGATTAAGCCGGGCGTTTTTTTTGTTGGTTCTTTTGATCCGGATTTGCGGACATTTGATATCATTATGAATACTGCTAATGGCACGTCATACAATTCATATTTGGTGCGGGGCAGCGAAGGAGATGCTATTATTGATACAGTCAAAGAAAAAACTCAGGATCAATTTTTTGCCGCTTTGGAAAAAGTAACGGATTATGACCGTATACGATATGTTGTCCTCAATCATTTGGAACCGGATCATTCCGGTGCATTGCCGGAGCTTTTGCGGCGCGCGCCGCATGCGAAAGTGGTGGTCTCAGCTAAAGCAAAAGCAATGGTCAAAGCATTGTACAATGATGATTTGCCTTTGGAAACTGTTAAGGGCGGAGATAAGATTTCACTGGGTGACAAAACATTGGAATTTTTGAGCACTCCTTTTTTGCATTGGCCGGAAACCATGATGACATTTATGCCAGAGCAAAAAATATTGTTTAGCTGCGATGTTTTTGGAGCGCATTATTGTGATGAGCGTTTGTTCAATGATGAGGTAGGAGATTTTTCCTATGCTTTTAAGTACTATTATGACCGCATCATGCGGCCATACCGGTCCTATATAGTTTCCGCTCTGGATACTTTGCGGGAGGTGGATTTTGATTTTATTGCTCCGTCACATGGGCCTATGATTCGTTCGGATATAGCTCATTTTGTTGACTTGTATCGGCTGTGGAGTACGCCGGAAAAAAAAGACCGTATGCTGATAAATGTTTTTTATGTGAGTTCTTATGGCAATACCCAAAAACTTGCCGCGCAAATTTGGCGTGGATTGAGCAAGTATGATAAAGTATTGGCGAGTATGTATGATTTGGAGGCATTGGATTTTGAACGGGGTATTTTTTTGCTTGAAAAAAGCGATGCTTTTTTGGTGGGTAGCCCGACAATCAATAATGATGCTGTCAAACCAGTGTGGGATTTTTTGGCAGGAATGGCATATTTGGAATCCAAAGGCAAAAAAGCGGGTGTGTTTGGTTCATTTGGCTGGTCTGGAGAAGCCATACCTATGATTCAGGATAGATTAAAAGGTTTGAAAATCAAGATGCCGCTGGAAGAACCATTCAAAATCAAATTGCGTCCCAGTAAACAGGAGTTGGCAGATGCTTTAGAATATGGCAAAAAATTTGCCCAGGCTTGTTTGGATGGCAATGGCTAAATATACCCAGGCCACCACTGCGAGATCGGTATGTGCTGGTTTTTTGTGAATCCATTGGAGCTGATCGGGATCGAACCGACGACCTCTTGAATGCCATTCAAGCGCTCTCCCAACTGA
>CAZCVM010000145.1:0-4860 GCA_964501965.1 uncultured Leptospiraceae bacterium
GGTAGATTTATCCCACATCACTTGAGTAAAATGGCCGATCATTCCTCTTTTACCTCGTTTAGGACAAACCACTCCGCGAGCGGAATATTGAAAATCCGCTATTTCATTGTACCAGGATTGGACAGAATTTTTGGCGCGGTTTGCATCCATTGTCACAGAAGCGGATGACCAGGCCCAGTAAAGATTTTCGCCCAAATACGAAAATGAGCCAATATTTTTGCGCTTGGAATGGGGAGAATGCTGCATCCGGCAACTTTTATATCGCTGCAAATAATTTGCGTATTGCTGCGCATTTTTGGCAATATCCTTATTCCAATTCATTAATGGGATACCAGCAATTTTTCGGTAAAAATTGTGTTGTTGCAAAAAAGCCTGTTCAATGGACGACCTCTGGGCCGCTTGACTGGATTTGTTTGCAAATATTGTATTTTGCTGTGCAAAATATGCTGCACCCGCACTCAACAAAACAAAAGTCAATAACAAATAACGTCTCATCTCAAAACCTCCAACTTTAAAATTAAAAACCTATTTGGGGGTATAGCGCAAACACCCCATCCATATTCGTCCTAGCCGACTGCGCCTTCCATTTCCAATTCAATGAGTTTATTGAACTCCAAAGCATATTCCATAGGGAGCGTTTTGGCAAACTCTTCAAAAAAACCATTGACAATCGTTGACCTGGCCTGAGTTTCATCAAAGCCTCTGCTTTGCAAATAGAAAAGTTGATCTTCAGATATTTTGGAAACAGTCGCTTCATGCTCAATATGAACATTGTCTTTGGATTCGCTTTCCATATAAGGATAGGTATCGGAACGGGCTGTGGGAAAAAGCAATGCATCGCATACGACATTGGACTTGATATTGCGTATTCCTTTTTCTACTTTTACCAATCCACGGTAAGCCACGCGCCCGCCTTTGATAGAGACAGATTTGGAAGTAATACTGGACGAAGTATTGGAAGCAGCATGAATCACTTTTGCTCCGGTATCCTGGTATTGATTGGCTCCGGCAAATGCCATAGAAACAATATTGCCCCGTGCGCCTTCTCCCAGCAAATAAATGCCAGGATACTTTGCGGTCAAATACGCGCCACCATTAAAATCAGACCATACTATTTCAGCATTGCGGTGCGCTACGCCGCGTTTTGTAACCAAATTCAAAACTTTATCACTCCAGTTTTGTAATGTCATGTATTCAATCCGGGATTCATCCAACGCAATCATTTCTACGATCGCAGCGTGAAGACCGTCTTTGAGCATGCCAGCGGCAGAACAACCTTCCTGATAAACAGCTTTGGCACCTTCCTCTGCAATGATCAATGTTCGCTCAAACTGGCCGCTTTCATTCGCGTTCATACGAAAATAATTCTGGACCGGTAGTTGCAATTGGACTCCCTTTGGAACATACAAAAAACTGCCCCCGGAATGAAAAGCAGTGTTCAATGCCGCAAATTTATTGTCATGGTAGGGAACCACAGTGCCAAAGTATCGTTGGACTATTTCCGGATATTGCTGCAAAGCTGTGCCAAAATCGCAAAAAACCACGCCCTGGTCTTCCAATTCTTTGATCAAACTATGCTGTACAGCTTCGCCTTCATAGGTTGAGGTGACGCCGGCAAAAAATTTCTGTTCTGCCTCAGGTATTCCCAGACGCTCAAAGGTTTTTTTTATGTTTTCATCCACATCTTTCCAGTCTTTGGCAATATGCCCCTTTGGCTTGAGATAGTAATAAAAATTGGAAAAATCAATCTTTTTCAATATTTCCGGAGCAATCCATTGGGGCATGGGACGTTCCAAAAAATGATCAAATGCTTTGTGGCGTACTTCACGCATCCAATCAGGTTCATTTTTCATATCACTCATAACATCAATGAGTTCATGCGAAGGACCTTTGCCTGATTTGTATGCTAGGTCTTCCGGATCAGAGAAACCATATTTCTCATTATAGCTTTGACGCATATCAAATTCTTGTTTCATAAAATTTCCTTTGTTGTGTGCATGATTTCATTTACTTCTAATATTTCTATGATTATACAAAATTGTGATACTAGTTAATCTATTGGCATTTATCTTATTCCATTTACCATATCCAAGGTATACAAAAAATCCAATAATGCCCACTATGTATCGCATTCTTTTTGTGCCTGGCCAAATATTCATTCAATTTTTAAGTCTTTTAATGTATGAGAGACGATTTTAGCGCGAAACGAATATACCCCTGGGTATCCGGTCAACGCGAAACGGTCCACATAAACTCCCCAGGGGCCAATCGGTCTGGACAATTGACGCTGCATTGACTTGTTGCCGGTTGTCGGATTAGGGATGGTTCTATTATTCTGCGTTAAAAATTCTATTTCGATCCGGGCATTTTGCACCTGTTTTTTTGTATTGTTTACAATAGTCAAATAAACTTGCTGGTTTTTTATTTTGCTTTTTTCCTGGATGATTTCTACCGGGGGCCGTCCCTCAATACTTTTTTTCAATATCGCGTTCAACTCTTGGAGCCGCGCGAATGATTTTTTGCCATAAGGATACTCTTGAAAAAAAGAAGCATTGATCCGGTGCATCAGCAATCCGCCATAGTACCTTTTTTGACGTATCATATTTTCAGCCAAAAAAAATCCCTTTTTAGCTGGATCCCGCGCATACTCAGTACTGGTGCACTGACCCAAGCAAACCAGGAAACAGAAAAAAATCAATATGGAAACTTTGTTGATTTTCATCTTAAGATCCTGACCATATTTGCAATATCCTGGACACAAACAACGCAAAATAAAAGCCATAAATATTGCCTGCTACGGCCATTAATAATGCCAGCGGTGCCAGTCCTTTGCTATATGCTTCCGCTACAATCGGCCCGGAAACAACACCGCCGATATTGCATTGACTGGCAGCGGCAATCATTTTTATTGGATATCGAAAAAACCAGCCAAAAGCAAACAAAACCAATCCATGAATCAAAATCCATAGTATACCGAAAATAAACAAAGGCCATGATTCTCCCAAAAAAGATATTTTTCCTTGGGCCCCAATCACGGAAATAAGCACAGACAAAAACAATGATCCCAGGCGGTCAGATACATTGTTATAATCCGCATAAAAGCGACGCATCACCTGTCCCCAGGCCATGCCAGCAAAAGTAATCGCCATGATTGTCCAGGCAAAACCAGGCAACCAGGCCGCATAACCGGCCAAAAAATCTCCGATAGCAAATGCTATGCCGCTAAATAAAATGCCAAAGAACAACAAAGCTGCCAAAGTGGCAAATGTCACTGGTTTGCTTTCGTCCGTATCATTTTGCGAGGTTATACTATTCCAGTCTGCTGCCAGAGCATTGCGCCATTTGGGCAGCTTGGCTGGTTTGGTAAAAAAACGATCCAATTGTTTTTGCTTGCCAGCCCCCAAGAGCAGCAACGCCATCCAGGAATACCCCACCAGAGTATCGACAAGAATAATGGGGGCATAGGACTGAGCACTGATATCAAATGCGCGGGCCACAGCAACCATATTCAGGCTGCCACCAATCCATGAACCAGCCAACGGCCCAATCATTTGCCACGCATTTTCCGGCAATATGGACTGAAACAATGGAAACAAAAGCAAAGCACCCAATACAATCGCCAGGGAGCCGGCGAGCATCAAAACCAATGTGGGCAGCCCCAAACGAATCATCTGGGACGGTCTGCTGCCAAGCAATAAAAAAAACAAAGCAAGCAACAAGCCCCAATCTTTGGCAATGTCATAAAACTCATGCCGAAAAGGCACAAGCCCGACATTGCTTAGCACCATAGGCAGGAAATAAAGCCAAAAAATCTTCGGCACAACACTGAAAATTTTCCTTCCCCAAGACAATTTGCCGATCCATTCCAATATCAGCACAAAAAACAGAAAAAGAGAAATTAATAGCCATGTTTGTTGAATCATGATTGCATTTTTTTTCCTATATTTATCACTTGGTCCAAAAATACCAGTTTCCAATCAAAGTCAATAATTATAAAAACTAAATTGTCCCTTTTTTTTTGAAGATTTTGCAGCAAAGGATTTCTTTATGCGTTTTTTTACAAATATAGGCGGATCAGGAGCGAATTTTGTCATCAAAATCACGGCCAAACAACTGAGACCGCGCATGATCTCCCTTGTCTTGCTAGGTTTATTTTTTACTATATTGATAGCATCTGCCGGCCATGCCAAATTTCGTTCCGACTTAAGTCCATGGCGCAAAAAATACGGCCTTGTCCGGTATCCTCGCATTGCCATATATCAAAAAGCTACAAACAATTCTCCGATCGTGAGCCATATATTGTACGGGCAAATTGTCAACGTACAAACATATATCAATGGAGCGCATGCAAATAGCCTGCCAAAGTCAGGGAAATGGATATATATCAAAACCAAACAGGGCCTTTATGGATTCACTGTGGTAGACAATGTTTTGCTACTCGATACACGTCAAAAACCTATCTGGATTCGCAATTATACACCATACCAAATACACTCTCCCAAACAAAAACCTGTTACTGCTCATTGGTCCAAGACAGAAAATTTTATTTCCTATCAACACAACAATCAGAATAGTAAAACAATCACCCTTTACCCAAATTCTATTGTCTGGTGTGAAAAAAACAGCAAAACAAATTGTTTTTTTCGATACCTGGGTCATTCATTGGAATACAATATATATACTATATCTCGAAAAAATATTAAAAAAACTAAGTGGCTGCAACCATAATGCTTGCTGTCACTCTATCATATTGCAGTTACAAATTTTTTTACAAAATTATATGAAAAAAATGGCAAAAGAACAGATACAACAAATGTCTATCCAAGTAAAAATAAAAAGAATCGGGCAACATGACCTGCC
>CAZCVM010000145.1:4870-6389 GCA_964501965.1 uncultured Leptospiraceae bacterium
AGGCAGGGATTTGCAAGCGCAAATCCCTGCTCCCATCACATTGGCCCCTGGTGAAAGAAAACTCATACCTTCTGGATTTGCGATCCAATTGCCTCATAAAAACGATGATGTAAACGATGGCTACGATGGATACGAAGCCCAAGTCCGGCCCCGCAGCGGGCTTGCCTGGAAACATGGAATCACAGTGCTCAACAGTCCAGGAACAATAGACAGTGACTATCGGGGTGAAATCGGCGTTATCCTTATCAATCATGGCCAACAATCCTATACCATTGAACCAGGAGAAAGAATCGCCCAGTTAATTGTTTCTAGGACAGCAGTCACGGTATTTACAGAAATTTTTGATGATGAAGATTTAGAACCAACCCAACGCGGACAAACTGGTTTTGGATCTACCGGAAAAGAATAAAAAAATGGACAAAACCAATGTTTGAAGACCAAATTTTGCCTTTTTTCATTAAATTCGCTTATCAACCACTCATTGTGTATACAGCCTTGACATTGATCATGTTTGCTTCCAGCTTTGGACTGCCCATACCGGAAGAAGTGACCCTAATCAGTGCTGGCCTGGTCGTTTATATTGCGGCAAACAATCCGCCTCCCTATCCCGGTGCTCAACCTGTCACTCTCTATACCACAGCCGCAGTAGCTTTTGTAGCTGTGTTTTTATCGGATATAGTGATCTATAGTCTCGGTCGATTTTTTGGCAAAAAAATCCTGGCAACAAAAATTATGCTGCGTTACCGAGCAAGAATGGAAAAAGTATCCCAATGGGTCAAAAAATATGGTCAATGGGCTGCTGGATTATTCCGATTTACACCGGGAATACGTTTTCCCGGCCATTTCTCCTGCGGCATGATGGGCCTAGCCATGTGGAAGTTTATGCTGGTGGACGGTTTTGCTGCTCTTATAAGTGTACCGACCCAGGTCATCCTGGTGGCAACTTTTGGCAAAGAAATCATTGCCAATATCAAAGAGTTCCAGGCAATTATTATGGGAGTAGCACTCATTTTGGCGATAGGATATTTGCTTTATCTATACTTTCGCAAGAAAAAAGAAAAAAATAATCTCAAAAAGCTTCCAGCAAATTGATGTATACTCCTTTATCATCTTTGCTCATGCCTACATCCAACCGCAAAGCGACACCATTGGCCCGCTCAAAATAATATCTCAATCCCATGCCGCCCGCGAATTTCCAATTTTCACTGTGCGCACTATTGTCGCAATTATTGTCGCGCAAAAGAAAGCAATCCGTGACCTGACCGGCACCGCCAAAAAAAACTATACCCAGCGGATACAATAGAAGAAAGCGATATTCGATCTGCCCGGCCAAAAGCAGGTTATCCCGAAATCGCCCCTGGTAAATACCGCGCAACAAATTTGCTCCCCCCATCTCAGGCAAAAAAACAAATGGCACTTGCTGGTTTACTGCTTGTCCATACAACTGGAAAGCGATCACATCCCGCCAATTTTTGCGCGGCCATTCAATCGGAATAAAATATCGCAAATCCATAGTAAA
>CAZCVM010000146.1:0-6376 GCA_964501965.1 uncultured Leptospiraceae bacterium
GAAGCGGTCCTGTACCGGGGCGAACTACCCAGAGGCGATGTCGCAAAGCTGCTCGGCGCAAGCGAGCGCGCCGCCCGCCGCGTCACATCCGCCCTGATCGATCACGAAGTGCTTGCTTCCGAAAGCTCTCGCGCCCCCCTGCGCCTAAACTTCCCCGCATCCCTTGCCTCCCGCTGGATGCCCGGACTGTTCCCGGAGAAGACCGGATGAGTTTTCTCTACTTCGCTTACGGCTCAAACATGCTGCCAGCGCGGCTGACGGCACGCTGCCCTAGCGCCAGAGTGATCGGCAAGGCGAGCGCGCTAAACCACGCCCTGGAATTTACAAAGCCGAGCAAGGACGAATCCGGCAAAGCCACTCTCATAAACACGGTCGCACAAGACATCCATACACCCGGCGTGCTTTTCAAGATCGCCAAATCAGACCTTCGAGAACTCGATCGCGCCGAAGGTGCCGGCCACGGCTATGACCCTCACGTTGATTTCGCGGTCAGACTTGCGACCACAGACCAAACCGTCACGGCCACGACCTATATTGCCAGCAGGACCGAAGCGCACCTGAAGCCCTTTGACTGGTATCTCGCACTCGTCATTGCCGGCGCCCATCACCATGAGCTGGATGAAGGGCACACCGAACGGCTGCGTCAGATCGAATATGTTGTCGATAGCGATCTGACTCGCGATGGCCGTACAGATGCTCTGACGGCTCTGGCAGCACACGGCTATGGCGATCACAACGTTTTTCTAACGGGAATTTAGGCACTCCCCGACACCGGTTAAGAAAGGCGCGGGCTGAGAATCCGCTACTTGGTCTTAAGGTTGATGTTGATGTTGCCACAGCTACAGCGCAGCTGCTCGGAGGCACCCTTGCGCGGCGTGAGATAGGGATAGCCGCCGCATTTCGGATTCGTGCAGCGAATGTGATCAAGCAAGGCCTTAAAGGTGTCGGCGACTTCCTTGAACTCGCCTTTGGTGAAGTTTTCCCACTCATTGAAATGAACGGACTTGTTGATCGCCCACTGTTCGCCACTGGTTTTCTCGATAAGCGTCTTGGCTTCGGCAAGCTTGGCTTCAAGGAGCGCCTTCGCTTCGTCATGTCCCCAGTGCGTTGCTGATTTAATACCTTTCTCCAGGCGATCGCGCCACCGGTTCAACACAGGCGGCAGCAAGTCCCCCAGGTCATAGTTGGCATCGCCGCGGTATTCGACCTGCGCCCGCAAATTATCGGCCAGAACGGCGGCGATATATTCGAGATATCGGCGTAACAACGCCGCCGCGCGTGGCCCGTCATCTTTATCAAGTTCGGTTTCGATCTCCGCCCAGATATCCTTGTCATTCCAGATGCGCGGACCCGTCTCGATGTTCCAGCCACCGAAGAACTGGCCGTTTTTAATCAACCCTTCGGTCTTCATATATTGCAGCCAGACGCGGTCGTGCGTGGTCAGGATGAACTGTGTGTCCGGGAATTTCGTCTTGAGCAGGCGGCACACTTCCCGGCGGTGACCGGTATCGACCGACATCAGCACATCATCCAGAACAGAGAAAGTGAATTTGTCGCCAAGCGTGTGCTTCATCAGGGCAAGGTATAGGCACAGCCCCATGCCGTCCTGATGGCCCTCGCTGTGGTAGGCGCCAGGCGGGAACGTGCCCCTGCCATAGAAATCGACATTGAAGCTCAGCTTGGCGGGCTCGGCCTTTAGCTCGCCGACGAACTTGCCTTCGTCGTCGTTGATGGCCATGTAGAAATCCGTGAATTCCTTAGCGACAGCGTCATAAATGTCTTCGAGCACCTTATTGGATACGGTGTTGTACTGGTCATGGACCTTCTGCGCGGTATCGCTGCGCGCGGCCATGACCTTGGCCGTTTTCGTCGTTGCAAGCAGCCTCTCATAGCGGTCCTGAAGAACGGCCAGAAATTCGATCGCCTTGTCCTTTTCCGAACTATCCGGCAGCGCCTTTACGGCCTTCTGCGTGTCTTCGAGCCGCTCCTGGGCCTCTTGAGGTAATTCCCACCACTTGTGCTGAATCGCGGACACTGCGCCTTCGATCTGGGAATGATCCTCCTGAAACGACTTGAGCGCCGCCCTGGCTTCATCAAGGGCATCTGCGTAGGCATCCAGCTCGGCGCGCGGCACAGCCGGATCAAGAGTTATTCCGTAATCGGCAGCCTTGCGGATGGCCGCCGCACGCTCTTCGAGTCCCCCCATGATTTCGCTGAGCGCCTTACCGAGATTTTCGAGCAAAGTGCCCATCTCTGCGGCGCTCAGGAGCTTTGCTTCAAGGTGGGCGCGCAGCTCATCAGCGTCCCACGGCTTATCGCAAAGCGGACACGCGTCCTCCGTCACAAGATCAAGACCGGTGGTGATAAAGCCATGCGCCCGCGCCAGCGCCAGCGCATTCTCATCTACTCGCAGTTTTTTCAATGCCGCGAGTGCGCTTTCCCGGTGCTCTTCGAGGGCGGCGGGTTCACCTTGCTCCATAGCTGTGGCCAGGGCCGCGAGATCGGTCAGGGCGACATCCTTCGCAATACCTGGTTTCTTTTTCTCTCCATCCTCTTCTGAGGCACCTTCCTTGAAGGACGTATTAGGTGTGAGTTCCACTAGAGCCGGCAAATCAAGAATACTGCGCTGCACGTTCGCCTTCTCAAGAACTTGCTCACGGTCTAGTTCGACCAGGCCAAGAGCGGTCTTGAGCTCGCCTTCAGCACCGCGCCGTGCACGCTCTGCCTCTTCGGAGTCCCGTTTGCGTTTGTTCGCGTAGCTGACGAACGCCTTGCGCAAACCGCCGATATATTCGAGGCGCAGAAGGTTCTGGACATCAGTGGAACGCTGCGCGGGTGGGGTCACGATATACTTGGCGATCTCGCGACGGGAAAGCGCGAATTCAGGATGCGATTGCAACTCTCTGATGATCGCCTCGACCGGTGGGTCGGCGGGCACAATGGTCGCGCTGCGGGGGTTATTGACCGTACGCGTGATTGTAACGTCTTTGCCGAGCGAGGGGATGGTAGCGGCTATCGAAACCTTGGCCCTATCGGGTTTCTTGCGCTGATCGACATGCGGCGCATGTCCTTTGACACTGAGCTCACCCTGCCCCTGCCCCGACAGCCGGGTGACGTTCCCCGTTAGACAGAACTCGATCGCATCGACGACACCACTCTTGCCGGTGCCATTCGGGCCGCAAATCCCGAAATTCTCGTCGGCAAGATCGAGATCAAGTTCCCTGATGCCGCGAAACTCTTCAATATGAATAGAATTGATGTGAATCACGGCTTGCCTTTCTCCGCCGACGGAAACAGCGCCGCATCGATTTCCTCGGGCTTGGGCACTTTGCCCTTTCGCAAAAGCGCATCCAGCCGGTCGGCTGTATCGTTGTCGACAGCGTTATCGGCAAGCAAGGCGGCAAGGTACTCATCGAGCACCTTGGTTACAGTCGGTGAAAGGGGATCATCGTCCTGTTCGGCCATATCAAAATTCTTACATGAAAGCCCGTCGTTTTACTACCGTAAGTATAAATATTACCACATAGAACTTCTTTAGCCATTTAGCCGCAAAACAGACAACCTCGGAAAAGGGCCGCCTATGTGGCGGCGCGGTCATCTCGATCGCACTTTTGAGGACCATGAAGGTAATCGACGGCGCGCTGCGTATGTGCGGCTGCACTGAAGATCGCTCGCTTGTCGTTCTTCAGGACCTTGAGCCACGAATCGATATAGGCGGCATGATCTTCGCGGTCTTCAAGCGCCAGACCGAAATCGGCACAGCCTGCGAAGCCGAGGTCCGCTTCGCGAGAACCCGATCCGGCGCCAGCCGGACGCACCGAAACAACGAACGAAAAGCTGATTCCTTAGCGGCTCAAATCCAATGACAGAGGGATTCGGACAGCCTGTCGGATGGCTACAAAGCCGAAATCCTGCGGCAAACCAAATGTGGCGGTCTTGGAGAAGCCCTTCGAAAGGTGTCGCTGGCCGGCAATTAGCGCCGGTTATACCGGCCCCGCATCGACCTGTGAGACAAGGCACCTGAGATTTTCGCGCAACAGGGACGCCGTCTCGGCCCCGTCCATATTCCATAGCAGCGCGAGTTCCCGCTCGGCGATCGCCGCATCCCATGGCATTGCGGCCCGATCTCCAATCCAGGCAAAAGGGCCGTCGGACTCCGTCAAGACACGGTCACGCGGTAATAGCGCCGCCAGCGCCCGTCCCTTTTCCCCCGTCAGCATGGCAGGGCCAACACTGAACCAGCATCCGAGGGAGACAGCGCGTGATAGTTCGCGAGGGCTTCCCGAGAACCAGTGCATAATGAAGGTGCCGGCCTGTGGTACCGATTCGATGCGGTCCATTACCGCCTTTGAAGCGCGGCGACTGTGGATCGACAGGATACGCCCGCCGGCCTGTGCGCATGAATCAAGGATGTGGTCGAAAACCTGTAGCTGCTCGTGCCAATGCGCCCGAAAAGGCGGTGCCCCATCCAGCCCCACTTCACCGACATAGCGTGTCTCGGACAGCAATTCATCGAACAGCCCGAGTTCGGAGCAACGTTCATGCGCAAGCTGGGGGTGCAGCCCGAGAGCGGTTCTGATCCGGGGGCGTTCAAGCTTGCGCGTGCCATGCCAGGCACTTGGAGTGGTCGTCACGGAA
The DNA here is from genome assembly GCA_964501965.1 of uncultured Leptospiraceae bacterium. Lineage (GTDB taxonomy): Bacteria > Spirochaetota > DYNZ01 > DYNZ01 > DYNZ01 > CAZCVM01. The sequence goes on from CAZCVM010000146.1 coordinate 4,639, forward strand.
AGCACGTATATGCCTTCCACCTCGCAGCGCTCCGCTACTTCTGCGGGATCGGGGAACAAGTCGAGGTGACAATGGAAATCGATCACTTGACCCCTGCCGATTTCAAAAGCGCCCCAAGCTCACCAAGGCCGCGGCTGACCACCTGTTTGTATGGCGTCGTATCGCCCAAAGAGGGTGCCGTAAGTCTGGGCCTTATCCAGCGATCGAATCCCTCGGCCTTCGCTTCAGCAACGGCCACGGCTGCCGAGCGGACATCATCGAACCGGGCATGGTCTGAATCATCCTTGGACAGATCGTCGTAGACATAGCCGGTCGTGTCGGTAACGCCCCAACGATGGAAGGCCGCGCGCCTGATCAGGCACGGCACGCAACGCCCACAATGGCGATATCCGAAGAACCCGAACCGACCGCAGCTCGTGGAATTAGGCGCATGTTTTTTGAGAAAAGCCTGATCGATGCACTCGCTCAGCATCTCCCCCTTGGTTTTGAACTGGTACGGGTTCTCGATCGTTACATGCAGGCCCGCTGAGCCAAGTAATTGTTGAAACTGCCCGATGAAAACCGGATGGGTCGTGCGGGTGCTGAGGCTTCCTACGCGACCTGTCGTAAGGGGCGGATTTATGGATATGAAGCCGTTCTCGCAGACATAGAGAGTCACGCTGCCGCCGTCATGATAGCGTTTGAGGGCGGTTGCCATGAGCACGCCGTAGGCGAGAAAGATAATCGAACGTGCACGCTGGGACCGTTCGTTCGTCCACGGACATTTCACATTGTGATTCAGCTCAAGGCGCGGCAACCCGCCCCCGATCATCGTGGCGAAATAGGCCTGCCGGCTCTTGTCACCCTTCGAAACCTGGCTAACGAGATACGGCTTGCGTGCACCGCCGGCGGCAAGATCGACGGCTCCGATCAGGCTGTCCAGACCGCCAGAGAGAAGGCATACACAGTCCCGATCAGGCTTGACCGCCCCTTTCTTCGGTGGCGTGGGCAATATGCCGCCTTCGACGAATTCCAGTGACCAGATATCGGTTGTCAGGAAGCGGAGCTGGCTCTCCAGCAGGCCCGCTTGTGATGACCAGAAATCCGGGTCGTTGACAGCGACGCACAAATCGATCTCGCGGGTCCAGCCATCAGGGCTCCTGCCGCGGCTGACAGCCGTGTCGGCGGCGATAACGGAAAGAGCTATGGATAGAAGATCCCATGCGCGCGGCGCGGCTAGGAACTTATGTCGCGAAAGCCTGTGCAGGGCCGTCGCGCCGATCGATACCGTGCCGGGCGCATCGGCCTGGCTATACAGAACGACAGGAACATCCGTGCCGGCCGGGGCGGCAGCAATGCGATCATGTGGAGCGCAGAACAGCTTCATGACAGGTAACCCTCGAAAACCTCGAAAGCCTCCTGTAATGCCGCCCTTACGATGCCGCTGATGCGGCGGGAGTCGAGCGCTTGAGCGGACGAGCGTGCCTTGCGAAAGGCGGCGGCCACTGTCTCACGGATGTAACCTTTGACCTCGCGGAACCGCGACAGCTCGGACGCAACGCTAGGCGCGTTTTCGCGCAGGTGCTTGCCGACATCGAGATCAAAGCGTTCAAATACATCGAGCGCAATATAACGCTCGATAGAGAACAGCCGCTGCTCTTCGGTCAGGTTGAGAAGGTCCGCGTCGGGAAAACGGGTCAACACCTCCGATAGTGCATCATTGATGGCATGGCGGCTGGCTTCGGTATCCTGTGTTCCA
>CAZCVM010000147.1:0-6343 GCA_964501965.1 uncultured Leptospiraceae bacterium
TGTCAGAGATTGATTATAGTGAAGTTCAAGAACCGATCAATGCTTTTATCATGGCTGTAGTTATTGCTGGATTGATTATTGCGTTATTGATTGTGGCTGTGGCAGTGTTTATTGCCAATCAAATTGCTACGCCAATGTCCCGTGCGGTCATTGCGTTAAATGAAATCGCGGATGGCAATTTGAATGTCCAGGTAAAAGTGGAAGGCAAAGATGAAACCGGGCAAATGCTAAATGCTTTGTCCAATATGCTGCACAATTTGACAATGATTGTGAATGATGTCCGAGAAAATGCCAATTCATTGTCCATGGCAGCCAATAATGTCAGCTCCACGGCCCAGGAAATGAGTCAGGGTGCGAATGAACAGGCTTCCAATTTAGAGGAAACCAGTGCTTCTTTGGAGGAAATAACTTCCACGATCAATCAGAACGCGGAAAATGCCAAAGTGACAGATGATATTTCTACCCGGACAGCGGGCAAAGCCAAGGATGGTGGCGAGGCAATGCAATCCACTATTGAGGCGATGCGCAAAATTTCTGAGCGCATTGGCATTATCGAAGAGATATCTTACCAGACCAATATTTTGGCCTTGAATGCTGCCATTGAAGCAGCACGCGCTGGTGAACATGGCAAAGGGTTTGCCGTTGTTGCTGACGAGGTGCGCAAACTAGCGCAGCGCAGTCAGGTAGCTGCCAAAGAAATCAGCGGAGTATCTTCAGAAAGTGTGGATGTGGCCCAGCAGGCAGGTGAATTGATCATCGGCATTGTACCGGAAATCCAAAAAACTGCGGATTTGGTTCAGGAAATCGCGGCTGCGTCGAATGAACAATCCAGCGGCATAAAACAAATTAATAGTGCTATGACCCAGTTGGACCAGGTGACCCAGCAAAACGCGTCCGCCTCGGAAGAAATGGCTGCCACAGCAGAGGAGCTTAGCGGGCAGGCGTCACAGCTTATTGATATTATGAAATTTTTCAAGTTGGATGTGAAAACAACCCAGGCCAGAGATTTTTCCACTAACAATGCTGGAGTGAAGCAAAAGGCCATGGGGGCTAAGCATGATGTGAAAGATTCATCCAAAACGGAAATGAAAGATCAGCCGGTTTCTACGGCAAAAAAAGAACCAGAAAAGCCGGATGACGGGTCTGATGATTTTGAAACTTTTTAAGCGTTAATGGCAAAGTGCTATATGTCCTTGGTCATTAAACTTATTTGAATAATGGGGAGCGAATATGACGAACAATGAACTCGCAATTGGTGAAGACAAAAACCAATTTCTTACTTTTACTCTTAGTGAGGAAATATTTGGGGTTAGTATTCTCCAGGTAAAAGAAATAATTGAATACGGCGGTGTGACTCCAATACCAATGATGCCTGAATTTATCAAAGGAGTGATCAACTTGCGCGGTTTCGCTGTGCCAGTAGTGGATCTGGCCAATCGTTTGGGCCGGTCAATCAGTGAAATAACGCGCAAAACTTGTATTATTATTGTAGAGATTCAGGGCGGCGGCGAGTTGGTTGAGATTGGTTTAATGGTGGATGGAGTGGATGAAGTTTTGGCTCTCAATTCTGATCAATTGGAGCCTCCGCCAAGATTTGGCTCTTCCATTCGTACCGATTTTATCAAAGGTATGGGGAAAATTGATGGCAATTTTGTGGTGCTTTTGCAGCCGGACAATATATTGTCCACAGAGGAAATCAACTTAATTGAGGGTGCTGCGGAAAAAGGCGAAAGCATTTTGCAGCAATAAGAAATATATCCACAAAACATCTATAGTACATAGTCACAGTACATATTTCAAATTGATAGCAGCATTCCATAAAATGCTGCTATCAATAGTCATAAAAGAATATGTCATAAAAGTTGAATGAAAATTTATCGCACAATGGGAGTTGTGGGAAGATAACAAGGAGAATAAAATGGCAGCGAATAGAGAATCATTATCTTTGCAAAAAGAAAAGGAAAGCGATGTTGATACGCGGCAATTTTTATCTTTTGTCCTATCCAATGAGCTATTTGCGATTGACATCATCCAGGTGAAAGAAATCATAGAAGGAAGCAATGTGACTCGTGTTCCCATGATGCCGGATTATGTCGAAGGGGTCATCAATTTGCGCGGTAATGTTGTACCGGTGGTCAATTTGGCTTTAAGATTTGGCAGACGGCAAAATGAGAAAACAAAAACAACCAGTATCATTATTGTGGACGTAGAGTCTGATGAGGGCGTTAGCAACATTGGTATCATTGTGGATGCTGTTGATGAGGTGGTCAACATACCTATTATGAATATCGAAAAATCTCCGGATTTTGGCACAAAAATCCGGTCATCTTTTTTGTCTGGCATAGGGAAAAGTGATGGCAAATTTATCATGCTTTTAAACATTGACACAACTTTGAATATTGAGGAATTATCTTCTTTGGACCAGATAAATGAAGAAAAAAAGACCGGAAACAAAAAGTCGCGTTCCAAAAAAATAACTGCGGTCGAAGAAGAAACAAATCAGTAGGCTAGCATAAAAATAATGGAGATCAATAAATGTGGACATTCGACCATTAAAAGACGAAGAATTCAATAAATTTAAGGCTTTGATATATAAGTTGGCCGGCATCAATCTTTCGGAAGAAAAAAAAGCCCTGGTTTCAGGCAGATTGCAAAAAAGGCTGCGTTTTTATTCATTGTTCACTTATAACGACTATTATAGTCTAGTGACCAAAGACAATCCGGTTGAGTTGCAAATGATGGTAGATCTTTTGACTACCAATGAGACTTATTTTTATCGTGAACCAGATCATTTTGATTTTTTGGCCGAATTGGCCAAAAAATGGCCGGCAAAAAGTCAATTGCGTATTTGGAGCGGTGCTTGTTCATCGGGTGAAGAAGCCTATACTTGCGCTTTTGTGCTATCGGAAAATATGCAAAGTAATAATTGGGAGATTGTTGGTACAGATATAAGTGAAAAAGTACTGGCAAAAGCGCAAAACGCGCTTTATCCTATCGCGCGGGCTGACAATATCCCAAAACCAATACTCAGGAAATACTGTCTCAAAGGAGTACGCTCCCAAATCGGTACCTTTCGAATACAAGATGAGCTGCGCAAAAAAGTGAGTTTTCGTTATCTGAATTTATTGGAGGACATGAGCTCTATTGGCAAATTTGATATTATTTTTTTGCGCAATGTGATGATTTATTTTGACCGGCAAACAAGGCAAAAAGTTATCGAAGGAATCATTGGCCAGATGAATCCGGACGCGTATTTGATTTTGGGACATGCCGAAAGTTTGCTGGGGGTTACCACAAAAGTCAAAACAGTACGGCCAACAATTTATAAGTTCAATGAAGCGGGGGCATAGTATGGCTAAGATCAAAGTATTACTGGTAGATGATTCTGCTCTGGTTCGTCAAAGCTTGAAGGGAATTTTGGAAGGCGAGTCAAGTATTGAAGTGATTGGTGCTGCATCGGATCCAATTTTTGCCATGGATCGCATGGAAAAAGAATGGCCGGATGTGATTGTTCTGGATGTGGAAATGCCGAGGATGGACGGTATTACATTTCTAAAAAAAATTATGTCGGAAAAGCCGACTCCAGTGATTATTTGTTCCACATTGACAGAAAAAGGCGCACATATCACTATGGACGCAATGGCTTCCGGTGCTGTGGACATTGTCACAAAGCCCAAAATCGGCACCAAAGGCTTTTTTGAAGAAGAAAAAGAAAACCTGATCAGGGCCATAAAATCCGCAGCCAAAGCCAATATGACCAAGTTTCAAAATGTGCGCAAATTGACTGCGGACAGTTTTTTTCCGGCCAAAGAAAAGTCCATGCCTGAACCCAAATTGACGGCAGATGCTGTGTTGTCATCATCAATAAAAAATGTGAAAGAAACAACAGATAGAGTGATTGCTATTGGTACTTCTGCTGGTGGTACCCAGGCCTTGGAAGTTGTGCTATCTGCATTGCCGGTGGATGTTCCTGGTATGGTCATTGTGCAGCACATGCCGGAAAAATTTACAGCCGCCTTTGCCGAAAGGTTGAATACTGTCTGTCAGGTAGAAGTGCGAGAGGCAAAAAACGGGGATAGAGTCCGTACTGGTTTGGCATTGATTGCACCGGGCAATACGCATCTGCTTTTGAAACGTAGCGGTGCTCAGTATGTTGCAGAGGTCAAAGATGGGCCATTAGTAAGCCGGCATCGTCCATCGGTGGATGTTTTGTTTCGTTCTGTGGCAAAATATTCCGGTAAAAATGCTCTGGGGGTTATTATGACTGGTATGGGTGACGACGGCGCGGCTGGTATGCTGGAAATGTTCAATAATGGGGTTTTTACTATTGCCCAGGATGAAGCAACTTGCGTGGTTTTTGGAATGCCTTATGAAGCTATTAAACGAGAGGCAGTAAATAAAGTTTGTCCGCTGCAGGATATTCCCAGAGAAATAGTCAATTTTGGCCGTAAATAGTTTTTTGGTTGATAAATTGCGGTACGGTAAAATCAAGAGATTGCTGTATTATTGCATAAAGGGTTGTTTATGAAAATAGAGATATCCACTCAAGATCAGAGTCATTTGTTGGCAGAAGAGCATCTAGTTTGTCCTGTGTGCGGCACAACATTGGCCGAGTTGGAGCAAAACAATGCCCTGGGCTGCGCGATGTGCGTAAGAATTTTTTCCGGGCATTTGGCATTACTATTAGAATCCAATGGCCAGCTTTCCGGCAAAGGTTCCTGGGATATATACATTAATTTTGCTCAGCGTGACCAAAAAAAAGAATTTGAAGATTCTGTCACAAACAATCAGATCCGAAAAAAAACAATCCGGCATTTGGAGCGGCTGGAAAAAATGTACGCTGCCAGGGAGTGGTATGAGAAAGCCGCTGTTGTCCGCGATCAATTAGTATTTATTAAAAATAAGCCTCATTTTTAGATTGGATAGTCGTTGGATTTGAACAAGGAATTTGCGCCCTTTGCTGATTTGCCGGTTTCGGTAAAGGAAGAACATCCGTTTATTGTGGCCCATTTCTGGTTTGCTTCTCGAAATTTGGATCAAATACCATTTCCCTCCGTTTATCATCGAGATAACGTAATAGTCCGTTGGCCGGACATTGCCGCTATGGTGGAGGCAATGGTAGTAAAAGTACTGGATTCATTGACAAAAAGCCAGGCTCAAACGCTGGGCTTAGGACAGAAAAAAACATTCATTTTTGACTCTGACTTTGAAAAAAGAGCAATGCAGTTGTATTATTTTGTAGAAAAACATTTATTGTTTCCTCATGCCGGATTGTACACTTCCTTGCATTATTTTATGAAAAGTCAAACTATGCTATGGATCAATGCCAGAGAGCATCTCAATTTGGTGTATTGTGGTTCAGGTTTGATCACAGAAAAACAGTGGCTGCCTCAAAAAGAAATCCTCAAGTTTTTGGATCAGAAATTGGTTTTTGCCAGTCACAGGCAAACGGGTTATATTGCGACTCATGTTCAAAATTGTGGATTGGGAGAACGTTTTGCCTATTTGCTTTTTATTCCCGGGATTGTTTTGACCGATCAATTGGATCATGTTGTGAGGGCTTCAAAATACCTGGATATACATTGCCGGGGATTTGCTTCCAATGAAAAATGGCTTGCCGGACCGATATGGGAGATGCAAACCAAAGAAACAGGTGCCCATGATCCAGCCGAATTGTTAATGCGGTTCAATAGATTTGTCGAACATATAGAACAAATCGAATACGCGGCGCGGCAAAAATTGATCCAATCAGAATCCACTGTATTGCTGGATAAGATGCGCCGGAGTCTCGCTGCATTGCAAAATGCGTTGCTTATGAGCACAAATGAAGCGTTGGAACATTTAACGTATTTGGCTATGGCTTTAGAAAAAGGACTTGTTGACGGCTTGAGCCGTAAAATATTGTATCGCACTTGGATTCGTATGCAAAAAACTCATTTACAGGTAGAGCAAAAAAAAGATGGACAAAATATGGAAAATGAGTATAATGATATGCAATGGGATTGGCATCGGGCATTGTTATTGCGGCAATCCTTTGCTGATGTTTGTTTGCGCGGCGCAAATGCCTAAACGGATTTTTTTTATTTCATTAAATTAATTGCAAATTGTCCATTTATTGTTTATTTATTGCATTCATTGCATTCATTGCATTCTATGAACAAAAATGGGAACGATTTGATCTTGATACAGTCTAAAATGTACTTTGGCAAGTACAACAACCGCAAAGAAAATTTTGCAAGGAGTGGCTATGTTTGATTTTATGAAACGGGCAAAAAAAGTTTTGGATTTGTACGCCCAACAAGAAGCAAAAAGGCTCAATCACCATTCTTTGGGGCCTGTCCAT
>CAZCVM010000148.1:0-6338 GCA_964501965.1 uncultured Leptospiraceae bacterium
CGATATATCAGTGAAAGGGCATTTTCTTTGAATGTCAGCCAGGCAAGGGTTCGTTACCAATTGCCCACAGGAGATATGCAGATCGTGAATTTATATTTGAACCAGCGAGACTATGAAAGGAATTTAGACGCACGCCGTTATGGTAAGGTTTCTGTTTCTTGGCTTTTGGGGTACGCAATTGATAATTTTTTAGATATTATTGTTCAAAAAATTGACAAAACTTTGGAAAAAGGGGAGGAAATTTTAAATAACTACATCGGCTTACAAGTTTTTCGTATGAAAAAAACGGCAAAAAGGATTCGATTTGTATCTATTTGGTATCCCAAGCGAGAATAATTAAAAAAAGACCCCCTCCCACCACACACAAACACATAAAAAACGGATTTTTTTATAGACAGGATGATTCCTATTTGCTTTACTGTTGCAAAAATAATCTTCATGCTTGTATATAGCATTCAAAAAAAATTGCACAGGTACAGTCTATGGCCAAACAAAAACAATTAACGGAAACCATTCTTACCATTGATGCGGGCACGCAATCCATTCGAGCTGCGATCATAGATTTGCAAGGAACAATCCTTCATATTGTCAAAACACCGGTGGAACCATATTTTTCTACAGAGCCGGGCTGGGCAGAGCAAGATCCTCAATATTATTGGTCCAATTTGACTAAGACTTGCAAAAAATTGATGCAAAAAGCCAAAACCTTGCAATCTTCCATCAAAGCTGTCACTGTGACGACCCAGCGGAACACAATAATCAATTTGGACAATAATGGCAAAGTGCTTCGACCGGCAATTGTTTGGATGGATCGACGCCAAGCAGATTTGGAAGATTGGCCTCCTGCGTTTTTGAAGATGGGGTTGCGTGCTATTAATATACTGGAAGCATTGCAATTGTCCATAAAAGATGGTAAAGCCAATTGGATACGTCAAAACCAGCCAGATATTTGGGCCAAGACCGCGAAATATTTGTTTTTATCGGGATTTTTTACATATAAGCTCACAAATGAATTCAAAGATTCTAGAGCCAGTATTGTGGGTTATTTGCCATTTGATTATAAGGCCCAAAATTGGGCCAAGTCTTCGGATATGAAATGGAACATGTTTCCCATGGATCGGGAAATATTGCCGGATTTGGTTTCTCCTGGCGAAGTGCTAGGAGAGATTTCCAAAAAAGCTGCCAAAGAGACAGGCATCCCGGTAGGCTTACCCTTGATCGCAGCAGGCGCGGACAAGGCCTGTGAAGTTTTGGGATCTGGTTGTTTATCGCCGGAAACAGCATGTTTGAGTTTTGGAACCACTGCCACTGTGGAAACAACCAATGAAAAATATGTCGAGGTCACACCTTTTTTTCCATCGTATCCATCTGCAGTGCCAGGTATGTACAATAGTGAAGTAATGATTTATCGTGGTTTTTGGATGGTGAGTTGGTTTAAAAAAGAGTTTGGCCAACGGGAAGAAATCATTGCCAAAAAAACATTGCACCCGAAGAATTGTTTGATAAATTGATTAAAGATATCCCTGCCGGCAGTATGGGTTTGATGTTGCAGCCCTATTGGTCGCCAGGAGTGAAAATCCCCGGACCGGAAGCCAAAGGTTCGATCATTGGATTTGGCGATGTGCATACTAGGGCTCACATATACCGCGCGATACTGGAAGGCTTGGCTTTTGCTTTGAAAGAAGGAGCGCAGCGGACAGAAAAACGCAATAAAGTAAAAATAGAGCAAATTCGGGTCTCCGGCGGCGGTTCTCAAAGCAATGTAGCCATGCAGCTCACTGCGGATATTTTTGATTTACCAGCACAGCGGCCGCACACGTATGAAACTTCAGCTTTGGGAGCAGCCATCGACGCAGCTGTGGGAATGGGTTATTATTCTGATTTTTCTCAGGCAGTGCAATCAATGACCCGTATTGCCAGGGTATTTGAGCCGGAAAAAAACAATCGGGATATATACAAAGAATTGTACGAGAGGGTCTATCTCAATATTTACAAAAAGCTTCAACCATTGTACAATGAAATTCGCGATATTACCAATTATCCGCCCAAAATTTAATTGCACCTCAATTGACTTCGAAAAAGTCTGTATTGGCTTTGAGATCATTGGCCATGTCTACAATGGATTGGGAAGTGGCCGCGATTTCTTCTGAGGCAGCGCTATTTTGCATGGCTAGATTGCCAATGCTTTCCAATAGCTCCAAAATGCTATTGAATTCAGATTTTTGTTTGGCAATGGCCTGACGAATATCAGTAGTACGTTGGACAATGTCTTCATCCGCAGTTCGATTGATTTTTTGGGCAATATCATTTTGTTTGTTTAGACTTTGCGAAAGGTTTTCGATCATTTGTGTGATTTGTTCCACGCCCTGGATGATTTGTTTCATCACATGAATCGTGGATTGAGAATTGTTCATGCCGCGTTGGACTTCCTGGCGGCTGGTTTGGATCAAGGAATCGATTTGTGTGATGCCTTGAGAGGTTTGTTCTGCCAGTTTGGCTACTTCATCAGCAACGACTGCAAAACCGCGGCCCACTTCGCCGGCTCTGGCAGCTTCAATGGCCGCGTTTAAGGACAAAAGATTTGTTTTGTCAGATATTTCACTGATGATATTGAGCGCGGAAGCGATTTCTTCGGAGCTTTGGGCGATTTTGCTCATGCCTTGTGTCATTTCGTCCAGGCTGTTTTCCCCGCCCTGGATATGGCCGGATAAAAAGGAAACCATTTTTTCACCGGATTGAACTTCGTGAGCCATTTCCTGAACTAGTTCTGAATAATGGTCCAGGCCGGCAACCAGGTTTTTAATATTCGTAAATTGAAATTCGGTACGGTTTTCTATTACATCGGAAGATTTTTCCAGCTCTTCAATGCTTGAGGAGATTTCTTCTGTTTGAGCAGTCTGCGCTTGAATATTTCCGGCAAAACTATCCAATGTTGCCGATATTTGGGTAGTGGAGCTGGCCAAATGGGTAGTGGATTCTTGTATCATTTGAATGGTTTTTTTTAGTTTGTGTGCTAAGTCATTAAAATTCTGGACCATGCGGCCAATGACATCATGGGATTCTAAAACAATTTTGCGGCGCAGATCTCCGCCGGCCAAAGCTTTGGATTCTTTGCTAATGCCTTCAATAGCATTAATCATAGTGATTCGCGCAATGGCTGCCGCAAAGAGTCCGACAAAAATACCGGCAACAAAACACATAATAGTAAACAAAGTATTGTGTAGTGGCGATTTGAAATCAACAAAAATCGGAGTGACAAAACGAAATACCACAGCGATCGCCACTCCAAACCCAACAGAGGCGATGAGAAAATTTCTTATTATACTTTTTTTTATATTTTTTTTCATAAGAGCCACAATACTGATGTATATAATCAATGCAATTTATAGTGCACTGTATCAACTATAAAAAAAATATATTGTAAATTTGCAAACGAAAAATAAAAATAGATTTGTCAAATGAAAGAATATTTTTTTTATTGTTGCAATTAATTGCCTAAGTTCAGAATAAAAAGTAAAAACTGTAATAAAAAGTAAAAATCAGGCAAACTTAAAAATCGGAGGATGTCATGGTGAACTGGTTTCTGGGATTCAAGCAAAACAAGGCATCTGTACTTTTGCCGGTCATAATAATTGGGTTTATCTTGTCTTTATGGATTGTTTTGCCCAAACATAGTTCTTTTGCCGGTCAAACAAAAAAATCATACCATAGTTATGAACAAAGACTGATTGATTCCGTAAAAAAGTTTGAGCTGGCCAATGGATTGCGACTCATCACCGTTATTAGAAAGAAATCTCCGACAATTTCTGCGTATATACGTTTTAAAGTGGGGTCTGTAGACGAAGATTATACTACAGCCGGAACTGCCCATTTATTGGAGCACATGCTTTTTAAGGGGACAGACCGCATTGGCACGACAAATTGGGCTATGGAGTCAAAATTGCGGGAACAAATCGATGAGCTGGGCCGAGCTCGGGATTTTGCCAGACAGCAAAATATGTCCCAGGAACTAATTGATTATTTTACCAAAAAAATGGCCCAATTGCAAAAGCAGGTGATTCAATATGTTATCAAAGATCCCTATGATGCTATTTACAGCCGTCATGGGAGCAAAGGTTTCAATGCGTCTACTTCTGTAGATATTACCACATACAAAGTAAGTTTACCCAAAAACCGTTTGGAATTGTGGGCTTTTGTAGAAAGTGAACGTTTGCGCCAGCCTGTTTTGCGCGAATACTATTCTGAGCGTGATGTGGTCATAGAGGAACGCCGGATGCGCATAGACACTAAAGGAGCCGGGATGCTGTACGAAAATTTTATTGCAACAGCTTTTCAGGCGCATCCATACCGGCATCCGATAATTGGCTGGGAGTCAAATATCCATTTTTTGTCCAAGGAAAAAACCGAACAATTTTTTCGGACCTATTATGTTCCCAACAATATGGTGATCACCATTGTCGGAGATATTGATCCAGACCAGACTTTTCAGATTGTTCAGAAATATTTTGGCAGGTTAAAGCGCGGACCGATCATGCCCCGAACCAATATTGTAGAACCGCCGCAAAAAGGCGAACGACGGGTATTGGTTCATCACAAGGATAGTCCGCAATTGTTTATCGGTTACCACAAGCCTGCTATGCCGCATCGGCATGATTATGTTTTTGATATGATCCAGTCTTTGCTTGCATCGGGCCGCACATCTAGATTGTACCGGGCATTAGTCCTGGAGCAAAAGATAGCGTCTCGTGTGTACGCTTATGGGGCTTTGCCTGGTAGTAGGTACAACAATTTGTTTACAATCGTGGCTGCTCCAAAAGCTCCGCATACCAACGCGGATTTGGAGGAAAGCATAGATAAGGTGTTGGCAGATTTTATTTCCCAGCCAGTATCACAAAAAGAATTGACCAAAGTGAAAAATAAAATGGTCGCGGATTTTATCCGAGGCTTGGCTTCCAATACTTCTCTCGCGTCTTCATTAAGCTATTATGAGATAATGACCAGTGACTGGAAGTATCTTTTGGATTACCGAAAAAATATCGAATCCATCACACCGCGTGAGATACAGGAAGTAGCCAGACAATATTTGACAAAAAGAAACAGAACTGTTGCTTTTTTGAATCAAATAAAATAATATTTAATGATGCTGATTTAGTTTTCATTTTTATTTCAGGAGGAAAAATGAGCAAAAAAATTCTTGTCGCGGAAGACAACTTGGTAAACCAGAAAGTAGCAACCATGATGCTGGGAGCTTTGGGTTTTGAGACAGTCGCAGTGAATAATGGCAAAGACGCGATTGCATTATTGGAACAGCAGGACTTTGATATGGTATTGATGGATATTCAAATGCCGGAAATGGATGGTATTGAAGCCACAAAAATAGTCCGTGATCCAAAATCAAAAGTAAGGAATCATGCCATCCCTATTGTAGCGGTAACTGCTTATGCAACCGAAGGCGAGCGGGATAAATTTTTAGCACTCGGCATGGATGAATATTTGACCAAGCCTATTGACAAAGATACTGTGCGCGCGGCTTTGGAAAAAGTATTGTAATTTATGCTTTATTTTTTTATGGCAATCTATTGCACTATTTTTAAGATCATTAGAAATAAATATATCAATATATAAATTTAAAAATTCTGGAAAGAAATTTATGAATCATTTTATGAACCAATCTGTAAAGAAGTCTTTCAATGCATTTTCCATAACATTGTCAAGAATACTGTTGACAACAATTTTTGTTATTTTTGGGATGGGTAGCATTCCGTATGGCTTTAGTCAGTCCGCAAAGACTCAGAAGTCAGATTCACCGGCCAGGTATTCCTCGTATTCCTCGTATTCCTTGAAAAAAATCGAACAGTCTATCCCTCCGTTGGATTTTAAGATCATTGCTCCTGCGGTGTGGCGCAATAAGGCGGGGATACCTGTGTATTTTTTGGCTGATCCAGAATTGCCGATTGTGAATATTCGTTTGATGATTCAACGTGGAACATTTAATGATCCGCATGGTTTGGAAGGTCTTGCGGATTTTGCCGCTAAAGTTTGGCGTTATAGCGGCGGCGGTGCGTATTCTGGTAAAGATTTGAATGATTTTTTTGAGTTTATCGGCGGGAGTTTGGAAATTAGTTTCCAACGTGAGTATGGCATGATTTCCATTTCAGTTTTGAAAAAGGATTTGCCGGAGGCCTTGAAAAGATTGAAAGATGTCATTCAAAAACCGCGCTGGCAGCCGGACAAAATTCAAATGGTGCGGGGTTTGAAGTTGGATTCTTTGCGGCGTGAAATGGACGCACCCTTTTCTATGGCATTTCGCTATTTTCGCGCTTTGGCTTTTGCCAATG
>CAZCVM010000149.1:0-1820 GCA_964501965.1 uncultured Leptospiraceae bacterium
GTATTTTTTGTCTTTGATTAATATATGGTCAACTAGCCAATCCATTAAAAAATCCAGCATTTCCAAAGGATTGGTTTGTTGTGAGCCGGACAAAGATGTTTTGAATTGGGCTACTTTTTGACGAAATTGATCATGCAGTTTGATATGTTGCTCTAAATATGGAAAGTTATATTTGGCTAAATTGTCTTCTTCAAAACCAAAATGGTAATGTGTGTAGTTTTCCAATTCTTCGGCAATAAGCAAAATATCTTCCCTGGATTTATGTTCCCGGATTGCGGTATATAGGTCATCGACGTTTTCAAAAAGCTTTTTATGCTGGTTGTCAATAGTATCAATTCCAGTATAGTATTTTTCATTCCATTCAAAGGCTAGCATGTATCCTCCCTATTTTGAGCGCATATTAGAACCAATCATGAATCCATAAGTATAAACCTTTTACAAGGAAAATTCAAGCCGTAAAAATATAAATCCCTTTTTTTGGTATTTTCTATTATTCTTATAAAAATTTGAATCAAAGATATTTTTTTTGCAGCATAGGTAGCCACTAATGGATACAAAAATGTATTTAAATTTCATTTTATTACAAAAATGTATCCAATTTGCAAGATGTTTTGGGATTCATTTTCCAGCCAAACAAAATTTCATAAATAAATATTCTGTATATATAAAAATAAATGCATTGTTTGCCATTATGCCGGCGATTTGAAATTAATTGGCTGAAAATTACTTTTTGGCATGTAAATTGCTATAAATCCTAATGATTGATAAAACATTAGAAACAGTTTTTTTGTAAATCAAAAAATGAAAAAGGAGTAAACATGAATATTATTCAAACGAAACGAATATTCTTTAGAAAAACTGGTATTTCAATAATTTTGGCATTGTTTTTCTTTGTTTTGATTGGCGGTTCATCTATGTCTCTAGCTCAAACCAATCAAACCACTCAAACAGGTCAAAGCATCACTACAGTAGCAAACCCTTCCGATAAAGGATCGAAAATTGATTCTGGAAGAACAGCCTGGATGTTGGTCTCAACAGCATTGGTGTTATTGATGGTACCTGGCCTGGCATTGTTCTATGGAGGAATGGTACGCACCAAAAATATGCTCAATACTTTAGTACTTACTTTAGTCAGCATGGCAGTCATAGGCGTTGAATGGGTCCTTTTAGGATACAATATGGCCTTTGGTCAGTCCATTGGCGGGTTTGTGGGCTGGACGAGCGGCGGATTTGCTTTATCCAATATTCCATGGAATAAGGTCGAAAACGGAGTGCCGTATTTGGTTTTCGTAATGTTTCAGGGCAAATTTGCCATAATTACTCCTGCTTTGATATCGGGAGCTTTGGTAGAAAGAGTACGTTTTTCATCATTTTTAGTTTTTTCATTACTATGGGCCATATTTGTGTACAATCCTTTGGCGCACATGGTCTGGGGCGAAGGCGGATTTTTGCTGGAAAAAGGAGTTTTGGATTTTGCCGGAGGCACAGTAGTTCATATTTCCGCAGGTGTGGCAGCATTGATTTTAGTCATTTTTTTTGTAAAAAAGCGTATTGGTTACAATGAAGATTCTATGCATCCCGGAAGTCTATTTCAAACTTTGCTCGGAGCTGGGTTGCTTTGGGTAGGTTGGTTCGGTTTCAATGGTGGTAGTGCTATAGCAACCACGGACGATTTTATGTTGCGTGCTGGATTGGCCTTTACAACCACCCAAATAGCTGCATCCACAGCGGCATTAGTATGGATTATGATCGAATGGTTGTGGCATGGTAAACCCACCGGACTAGGATTGGCAACCGGTATGGTCGCTGGCTTGGTAGCC
>CAZCVM010000149.1:1830-6297 GCA_964501965.1 uncultured Leptospiraceae bacterium
GTGCAGCCAATGCATGCAATCATTATAGGTATATTGGCTGGGTCCCTGTGTTTTGGCGGAGTATTATTAAAAAATAAATTCCAATATGATGATAGTCTGGATGTATTTGGTGTCCATGGTATTGGCGGCCTAGTGGGTGCATTGGCTACCGGTCTTCTGGTTACCATTGGCTCCGATCATTTAGGTCTTTTTGTGGGCGGCGGTTTTACTCAGTTTGGTTTACAGCTATTGGGCGTAGGTATGAGTATTGTTTATGTCGTGATGGGAACATTGATCATTGGGTTCATTGTGGACAAGACAATGGGACTGAGGGTCAGCAAAAAAGAAGAAACCATTGGTTTGGATATGACCCAGCATGGTGAAGTCAGTTTCAAATTGCGATAAATCAATAAAAGAATAAAGGAGTATTTCAATGAAAATGATTATAGCTTTAATACAACCGCATCGTTTGGATGCGGTAAAAAGAGAATTGACGAGCAGAGGGATAAGCCGTCTGACTGTGATCGATGCGGCAGGGTATGGACGCCAGCGTGGAAATATTGAATATTTTCGAGGCAGAGAACAGGAAGTAACCCTAGTCAACAAAATAGAATTGCAAATAGCCTTGAATGATGATTTTGTTGAAAGCGCAATCGAAGGCATTGTGGCCGGAGCCAGGGATGAGGAAGTCGGACAAGTGGGAGACGGCAAGATTTTTGTTTTGCCTTTGGAACAAGCGATTCGAATCAGTGACGCCTCGCGGGGAAAAGAGGCCATATAAAATAGATTGCAAAACATTGCATGACATTGTAAAAATGCCGTAAATAATGGATGATTTAATTGTATACCATTTTTTACGGCATTTTTTGTATTTTATTAAAGTTTTTTGCTTGCTTGCCGATAGGATTCGTGGAATTGGTCTAATATGTCGCATAGACATAAGACCAATAAGAAATGATCCAAGGAGTTTTGTATGCCATCCATTAGTGGATTAGCCTCGGGCATGGACACAGATCAAATAATTGATAAGCTCGTAAAAATTGAATCTCAGCCAATTAAACGGTTGGAAGCGGAAATCAAAGAGCGGCAGGCTGAACAAAAAGCTTGGAATAAAATTATGGAAGATCTGCGTAAATTGCAAAATACTGCCCGCGGACTGTATTCCTACAACAATCCTTTTGGCGAAAAAGCAGCAGAGTCTTCCCACCCGGATGTTTTGTCCGTAAAAGCCAATCGCTACGCGGAGCCCAATGTCCATAGTCTAAAAGTCCTGCAATTGGCAGCCAATCATAAGATATCATCTGATTCTTTGGCCAAAGATTTCAAGATCAAAGAAGGCAATTTTACAATCATTGTAAATAAAATCAAAGTCAAGGTTTATTTTCCTGGGGGACTTGTTCAGGATTTATTCAATCTTATCAATGAAAAAGCGCAAAATATTGTGACAGCCTCATTAGTAAAAAAAAGTGATGATGAATTTGTTTTGACTTTGCAAACAAAAACAACAGGTACACAAGGCGCAATTGATATCAAAGACCCGGACAATGTTTTGCGATCCATTGGCATTCACAAGATAAAGGAAAAAAAGCAAAACAATTGGTCTTTGCCTTTGGCCCAATTGCAAAAAATTCGTTATGAAAATCTTGGCAAAGGATACTTAAACGAAGATTTTTGGTTTTGGCTCGAACAAGACAGAATCAAATTGCAAGAAGAGCGCACTGGTCAGAGCGCAAATTCTAAAACAATCAAAGATGAAGACAAAAAAAAATCTTTGTTTACTTTGCGGGGCAGCAATCAAATGAGTTTTCCCCTCGGATCAGAAGTAACAGTGGATAGCAGTACAAAACTATTGATGACATTCCGGGCTGACTTTATTCCTGAACAAAAAAAATCCGCACAACAAAAAGAAAAAAAAATTCCAGAAGGTAAAAGAGAAATCAAAGTCTCGGCAGATAAAGAAATAAATGTGGGCGGAAATGAAATTTTGAGTTCCGGCATTTTGCGCAAAGAACAGCAATTTTTTGATCTTCGTGAAAACATTGAACAAAAAAATATTGATACAAAAACAAAAGATAAAAAAAATGATCAACAGGAAAGTGATAAATCCGTGCGCGGCATTGTCAGAATCCATTTGACGGACGGCAAATATCGAGATTATCCTTTTCAAACTGCGCCCATTGCAAAAAAATTGCAGATTCCTGGATACCAGGCAGCCGCTGTGCAACTGCAAAAAAGTCTGATGCCCTTAAAAGGCAAAAAAATCCAACGCATCGAAATCCTCCAATCCAGTGGCGTTGCCTCCATTCAAAAATTGACTGTACAAACCCCAAAGAAAAATTGTGCCACGTTTCAAAAATGAATTGGCTGCCGCTCAAGATGCAGTATTGGAGTTTGGCGGAGTAACTATTAGACGCAAAAAAAATAATGGGTTGGATGATATTGTCAAGGGATTGACTCTCAATCTTTTAGCAGCAAAGGATGCGAATGTGCAAATAACTGTCCGTGTAGACACAAAAAAAGCAATCGCTGCAATCGAAGATTTTCTTAAGCAGTACAATGATTTTTTGAAATTGACAGAGAAATTGCAAATTCAGAAAATAGAAAAGGATTTGGGGAACTACCGGCGGCAAAAACAAGAAACAGGTCTTTTGGCTGGAGACTCTACGCTCAACCGCTTGGTCATGGATTTGAAAATGATGACTTCCAGCGGTTATCCAAGTAGTGCCAAGACGCCTATTAAGGTTTTTTTCCAGATGGGCATATCCACTGGCAAAGTGGGCGGATCTTTTGAAAATTCAAAAAAAGGGTTATTGCGTATCATTGAACCGGCCAAATTGGAAAAGCAATTGCTGGAAAACTATGACGCAGTCAAAGAATTTTTTGCCTCTGACACAAACGGAGATAAAAAAATGAACAATGGACTTGCTTTTCGTATGCAAAACTACTTGCGCAATTATACCCAAAGTGGGAACTATGGATTGATCACTGTAAAAATACAATTGGCAAAAGACCGTATCAAAATGGCCAAGAAATCTATTGCCAAGACCGAACGTCATGTTGCGAATTATCGAGCCCGTCTCAAGCGCAGTTTCCAAGCTATGGAATCAGGATTGATGCGCAGTAACAGTGAAAAACGCTGGTTGCAAAACCAAATGGGAAACATGGGCGGCAATGACAATAAAAAAGGCCATGTACGCTAAAGCTTTGCCAAAGAGGCAAGCCTTTGTCATTGACTAACTTACAATATTGGATATCAGGGAGATGAAAATGGATTTGTGGATCAATGGTGAAAAGATAAAATTGACATTGGAAACAGAAAAAACTCTAGAAAATATTCTTGCCTCTTTGCGCCGTGAACTCTTGCAGGATACACACCAGATCACAAATTTGATCGTCAATGGAACGGCCTATCCAGTAGATGAGATACCAGCGATGAATGCAAATAGCATACAGAAAATTGAGCTGCAAACCATTTCTACACAGCAAATGCTGTTGGATTCTTTTATTGAAATATCAAATTACTTGCTGCGGGTAGGTGATTTTCTGGTGAAGCATAATGACTGGACAGAAATTAATGAGGTCGAAAAAAACAATTTCAAGGAAGGCCTTTTATGGCTTCAGGAAATGTATGATATTGTGGAACGGCAGATGCCATTAAATTTGTCGCAAAATAACGGAAATAACCACAATGAACAAACAATGTCAGCATCAATGCGACATATTATCGAAAATATGTTGCCACAATTGGCGCAGCCGCAAGAAATGGAGTCCTTGTTGTCGATTTTGGATCAACATATAAGCATTGTAAATCAAAAAATTGAAGTCATCCGCGCGAGTCACCTTTCTGATCAGGATGTTTTGGAGCGATTGCATCAGTTTACGGAAAAAATACCAAATATAAAGAAAAATTTGTCAGCAGTAAGCCCACTTTTGCAAGACGGCAAAGATAGTGAAGCTTACCAAAATGTCCAGGCAGCGATGAACAATATGCAGCTTTATTTAACTATTTTGCCAACATTAGAACAAAGCGGATTGGCGCAAAACATTGTTCTTTTCGGAGAAGAGGAAGCCTCCTGGCAACAAGTGAATGAACAGATTATGGAATATTTGCATTTATTGGCGGAGGCAATGGAGGACAATGATACTGTCACAATGACAGATATCTGTGATTATGAATTGCCTGATGCTTTGGACATGATCCCCCAAGCTATGAAACAATTGCGCTCCCAGCACAATTAACCGATTAACCGCGCCTTTGGGCTTTTTTGCCAAATATCATTTAAGCATTATGCAGGTACCATTTGTATGAGCTATATGGTAAAGTTGCATAGTTATTTAAAATACAATTATTTATATTTATATTTATCAAGGCGATTTTTTTTGCTGGGTAAAATTGATTGACGAATGGTTCCTAAAAAGGAAAACAAAGAAAGCAAAAAACCATTGACAAAAAGAAAATCCAGGTTCTGCAAATAGCCAACCAGGGAC
>CAZCVM010000150.1:0-6291 GCA_964501965.1 uncultured Leptospiraceae bacterium
ATCGGTCCGTTTTTGCGGATGCTCTTGTCCATAAATACAACCGGTATCCAGGAGCCAGGCGCGATATTGTACTGAGGTATATACCTTTGCACGGTTTGTTCTTGTTCCGCTTTGAGCTCAAACTGTTCTATGATTTGCGATGACTGCGCAAATAAAAAAAATCTGCCGCACATTTTTCCACCTTTTTGTTATTTTTTTGTTCTTTGAGAATCTTTTGCTGTTGACAATGACCTTTGAGTTATTTTTATTCCATATAGATACGCGAAATAAATCAACCAAATAAATTTATTGGTTATTCAAATGGAAAACTTAAATGAAAAATAGTAAAAAAATTAAAACTAGTGAGCCGCAAAAAATCATTATTCTTGATTTTGGCTCTCAATACAATCAATTGATCGCCCGCAAAATCCGGGAATTGGGAACTCTGGCAGAAATTTATCCTTTTGATCTGGATATCCATGAGATACGCAAAATGTCTCCGTTGGGCATTGTTTTATCCGGCGGGCCAAGCTCTGTTTATGAACCAGATTCGCCGCAGATTGCGTTGGAAATATTTGATTTGGGAGTACCTGTTTTAGGAATATGCTATGGAATGCAGGCAATGGTTCATAGTCTGAATGGCAAGGTGGAACCCACAAATAAAAGGGAATATGGGTTCGCTCAATTGCAAAGCAAAAACAAATCAAAAAAAGCTGGCAAAATTGGATCAGGAATATTGAAAGATGTACCAAAGGAAAATACTGTTTGGATGTCCCATGGCGATTTGGTCCGAAAGCTTCCCGCTGGGTTTCAGACTGCGGCTTTGACGGACAATTGTCCGGTCGCGGTTATTGAAAATAAAAAAAAGAAATTTTATGGTTTGCAGTTTCACCCGGAAGTAACGCATAGCGACTTTGGTCTTCAAATACTAAAAAATTTTGTGCACAATATTTGCAAAGCTAAAGGTGACTGGAAATTAAGTAGCTTTATCAAAAGAGAAAAAAACCGTATCCGTGAACAAGTGGGAGATGGTCGAGTATTGCTCGGTTTGTCCGGTGGGGTGGATAGTTCTGTCGCGGCCCGGTTGATTCACGATGCCATTGGTGACCAATTGACAGCTGTATTTGTTGACAATGGATTGTTGCGCAAAGGTGAACTCGAACGGGTCCAGGAACTGTTTGCTAAGAATTATCAAATGAAATTGGTGGTGGCGGATGCGCAAGACCGTTTTTTAGATGCTTTGCGCGGCGTTGTTTCGCCGGAAGAAAAACGGAAAATAATTGGCCGACTTTTTGTCGAAGTATTCAAAGAAGTCGCTGAAAAAACGGGAAGTTTTGATTTTTTGGCTCAAGGTACTTTGTATCCGGATGTGATTGAATCCATAAGTACTAAGGGGCCGTCTGATGTTATCAAAAGTCATCATAACCGAGTTCAGGAAGTATTGGATTTGTTGGAAGCTGGCAAGGTAGTGGAGCCTTTTAAAGAGTTATTTAAAGATGAAGTCCGAAAAATAGGCAAAAAATTGAAAATGCCTGAAGATATTATTTACCGGCAGCCGTTTCCAGGTCCAGGTTTAGCTGTGCGCATTATTGGGGAGATTGATCCGCAACGGCTGCAAACATTGCGCGAAGCAGATGCTATATTAATAGAAGAAATCAAAAACGCTAAATGGTATCGCAAGCTGTGGCAGTCGTTTGCCGTGTTTTTACCAGTTAAGTCTGTCGGGGTTATGGGAGATAAACGTACTTACGAGAATGTCATTGCTTTGCGTATGGTAAATTCAGAGGATGCGATGACTGCCAATGTTGCTGATATTCCGATGAAGCTCTTGACCCGAATTTCAAGCCGCATCATTAACGAGGTGACCGGAGTCAATAGAGTGGTGTATGATATTTCGTCAAAACCGCCCGCTACTATTGAATGGGAATAATGAATGGGATTAAACAAAATTTTTCAGTAAGCTTTGAACGATACTTGCTCTACTTTGAGTATTGTATAAATGAACGGATGATATATGTTTTTTTTCAGCAGCAAACTAATTGGGATTGTTTTGTGCGTCATTGCTGCTATGCCGGCATTCGCAAAAACCTTGACGTCTGCTCCTGGCGGACCATTGCTTTTTAATATTGAAAATAGTTTATTGAATGATTTTCAGGTTCAATATAGAATATCTACAGTTTGGCTGACCAAAAACAATCAACAACCGGTTGAAGTTCGGATCCGGTATCCAGTGCGCAATGAATGGCACAAATTGACATATCTGCAAAAGCGTTTTGCTTATGGGGTACGCGATGTGCGGCAAGAAAAAAAATTTGCTTTTTCTTTTGCTTTGTCCAGCTTGAAAGACAAAAGGATATTTGTGCGCCGGCAAAACGGAAAATGGTTAGCTTTTGTGCATCTTCGCGGTCAATTGCATCGCTTGTCCAAAATTTTCGTTTATGCTACCGGCAAATCGTATTGGCCCAATGTGCATTATATCCGGCTTTATGTCAGAAATGAAAAGCAAAAAAGATGGTATTATGAAAAAATTGAACACAAATAGCGCGAATAATTCAAATAAATATATTTATGAAAAAGAAATTTCATTCTGGATAGATCAAAAATATCCGGGACTATGGGAAAAAATCAAAGAATATTTATTGGATTGTGAAGCACAATATTGTCATCATTTGGGCACAAAGGACACGGATTTTTTGTGGCATCATTCATTGGAAGTGGCACATATTGCTTTGGCGATAGCAAAACAAGAAAAGCAGGATGTATCCAGAGTTGCCGTAGCTGCCATGCTGCATGACGCCGGAAAATTTGCGGACGGCAAATATCATCAGGGAGATATATCGGAAGAGGCCATTGCGGCGCAGATTGCTGGTTCGTTATTGGCAAGTGTTAAAGCCGCAGACAGCGATGCTATTGTCAATAGCATCGCAATGCTGTACCATGCTGATTCAAGGCATAGTACAGCATTGGAAGAAAGTACCTTGCTTTCTGATATTGTTCACGACGCCGATCGTTTATCCAAATTGGGTTTTTTGGGTATTGCCAATTTTTTCCTCAAAGCAGGTATGCGAGCCAAACCAATATTGCCTTTTTTAAGTAAAGGCTTGAGTAAAGAGCTGACTTATGCCGCAAACGCGCACGTTTCCATGCTCACGCGTTCTGGTCAAGCAATTGCAAAGATGCAGGGCAGGGATAGCTATCAATTTTTAAATGGATTGTTAGATCAAATGCAATTTTGGGGTATGTTTCCTTACTGGATCGAAAAAAAATCACTATCAAGCATTGTCCAGGAGATGGTTTTTGGGGACAAGAAGCAAAATAAAGTTTCCAACCCCAGTTTGGATTTGTTGAAGCAATGTTTAAAAGACTTGGGTGAATCAGAAATTTTTATTTATTTGGTATGTCCGGAAAAATGTCCTGTTTGCGCAACGCATCCTCCCAATTCCAATAATGAGTCAATGGATAGGACAATAGAAAGAACAATGGCGGGGTCAGTCAAAAATATTGGCCAGGATATGGGTCAGGAAGAAAATAATGAACACATAGTGCCTCCGGCTGACAATGATTCTAAACAGACACACAATTTTTTTCAATGGCATTTTTCTTTGGACCAGGGAATCAAATGCCGCAAATTGATGGCTGTCTGGCAATGTACATTGTGCGGCCATGAACTAAGCCATGAATTTTGTTTACCGGAAATTTTTGCCAGTTTGCAATGATTTTGTACAAATTAAATTTGAATGATTTTGGTTTTTTTTAGCTGCAAAGATAGCCGGATTTCTATTTGTATTTCAGAAATTGACGACGCCGAAGAGAAAAGTATTTGTCAATATTGCGCTTGCTGGAAACAGACATTCCAAAAACATTTTTCCATGTTTTCGTTCCCTCCATGCAAAAATAAATCCACTGATTGGGATCACGACGCAATATAAGATTTTTGACCGTTAAATAAATATCTTCTCTAATGGGCCGATAGTAGCGCCATTTGTCGTCTTCGCCGGGAACGAATGGTCCCTGTAGAATGGGGCTTTGGCAATGACGTCTATACAGTACATTTTTTAAATCTTTGAAATAGCGCATTACTCCCAGCGATATGTACAAAATAGAATGATGCGGCACTGTATCAAAAATTGCGTCTACAACTTCGGAGTATTGGTCTTGCCAATTTTGATGCAAAATTATGGGATCAAAATGAAATGCCAGCCCCATACCAGCTTGGGCGACCTGACGGGCTGCCCATAACCGCTGGCTCAGACTAGCAGTACCAATCTCTATCTGGTCAATGATAGATTGTGGATTGACAGAAAAAGATATTATTGTATTTTTTTTGTAAGGCACAGAAAGTAAATGATTTATGTTGGCGGATTTAGTTTTCAATTCCAATTGAGCATTATTCATTTGAGAAAAATAACGCATTAACAATGGAGCAATGCCCAAAATATGATCCATGGATAGTGAATCAGAAAGTTCTCCAGAACCAATTCGGAAAAAAGTCAATTGCCGTTTGTCAAGCCATTGCCGCAATTGTTCTAAATGTGTTTCCAGGTTGGCAGCAACGGTAATCGCCGGGTGTTGCGTATAACCTTGTAAAAAACAGTAATGGCAATCAAAATTGCAGCCAATGACCGGATTGATCACAAAATAATTGCAGCAAATCAGATTCTTAGTTCCAGGACATTGATTGAAAAAACCGCCTTTGGTGTTTTCGATAAATATGGTTTTTTTGGCCTGCAAAAAAGGTTCCGGCCCAGCCATAATCTGGTCTACAATATTTTGTTTCTCAGCATCAGTTTCATACCAATGAAGTGCTGCCTCACCTTTGTTTTTTAGTACATTAACAGTAATGGGTGAGTCTTTTGTTTGGTTTTGAATATATATATGATCAAACATAATATGGCCCAGTTTGATTAGAAAAATTTTCCAAAATTTTTCTATGATTCGAATAACCATTCTGATAAATGCAATATTCGATAATTACCAAATTTAAATTTAAATAACTGCTTGACAAGCTTTTTTTGAGATAGGAATTTTATCTTATCGAACAAATTATTCTAAATAAAACTATATGAATTGAGAATTCATTTAAAATTTATTAAAAATAATTGGGATAATAAAATTTATTTAGAAAATTTTTATAATTTAGAAAAATGGGAGGACAATTATTTTGAATGTTAACGAAAAAAAAGGGAATTCTTTTCGCCATATTGTATTTTGGCCCCCTTTTTTATTATTGCTTGTTTCTGTATCTTTTAGTTTGTACAATGCTAAAGACTTTACGAAAATTCTGACTTTAGCCAATAATTTTATTTTGAACAAAGCCGCATTTTTATATAGTTTAACTGGTTTGATTTGTGTGGTTCTCATTGTGGCAGCCTATTTTTCACGGTTGGGTGACATACGAATCGGCGGACCTGATGCTAAGCCCATTTTGGCACGCTGGAATTGGTTTACCATTATTTTGAGCACTACGATCGCGATTGGGATTTTATTTTGGGCATCAGCAGAACCTATTTATCATCTCATGTCCCCGCCTAAATGGCTGGGCAGTGGACCGCATACAGCTAAAACCGCTGTTTTCGCAATGTCAACAATGTTTTTGCATTGGTCATTTACTCCGTATGCATTTTATTCATTGCCGGCACTTGTATTTGCTCTGGTATATTACAATCACCAAAAGCCATTTCAGCTTGGTTCTTTATTGACACCTATTTTTGGAGACAAAGTAAACAAAAAGTACAGTTGGATTATTGACACTATGGCATTATATGCTTTGGTTGCTGGAATGTCTGCATCATTGGGAACTGGTGTTCTTAGTTTAGCAGGTGGCTTGGAACATTTATGGGATATCAAGGGGAATACTTTTATTTATGGTATTCTGATGATGTTGATTGTTGGGACATTTATAGTTTCTGCAAGCACCGGATTGATGAAGGGTATTCGATTTCTATCTGACTTAAATGTAAAATTTTTCTTAGCACTTATTTTATTTATGATGGTTTTCGGGCCGACAGCATATAGTTTAAATCTGGGTACAGAATCTTTAGGCAATTACCTTAGTAATTTTTTTGTAAAAAGTCTATTAACCGGCGCGCAGGGTATGGACAATTGGTCACGGTCTTGGACAACTTTTTATTGGGCCAATTGGTTGTCCTGGGCTCCGATAACCGCGATTTTTTTGGGCCGGATTGCTTATGGTTATACTGTAAGGAATTTTATTGAAATGAATTTTTTTCTTCCTGCGATTTTCGCATTATTTTGGATAACAATTTTTAGTGGGAGGACTATTTATTATGAAATGACTAGTCACGATTTATC
>CAZCVM010000151.1:0-6270 GCA_964501965.1 uncultured Leptospiraceae bacterium
CCTGTTTTTGGTTCCCTGGACACAAACTGATCCATACTCAAACCGCGCAAATCCCTGCATTGACCCTGGATATAGCGGCCCAAATCAGAATAAGTCATTAAGGACAGTCCAGCACCTTTTACTTTGTCATTGGTTTTCAACAATAACGGCAATGAAGCTGAGTTCATTCCTTGATTTTCTTGCAAGGACAGATGAATCAGCCGAGTCTTTTTTATTTTCCCTGGCTGTTCATGGTTGCGGCCTTGCTTGCTGTTCGCATTTTCTTTGTTCTCGTCTTGCGCGTTCATGGCCGGACTCACCAGGTCTGCCGGCACAGGGGTCAAAAAATCATGACCATCCCAATAACAAAAATTACTTATTCGCCCCTGACTAGTTGGGTCAATATCAGTGATGTCCATAAACTGATTCTGGTCACGAGCTATGGACTGATATTGATCCTGAAAATTGTAATACAAATCCATATTTTGGCTAAGAAAGCGGGACCGCATTGCTCCTGAAAAAATGGATAAAGGCGGCGGAAAAAGTTCTTCCGCCCAGTTCTCTTCACCCATAGCAAAGGGTTTACCATTGCCGACAAAAAAAGTATCCAGTGGACGCATTTCCACAAATTGTTTATTATTGGACATTATTGACCTCCCTGGCTAAAAATTCGGTGATCTGTAGCATGAAAATGAAATTTTCCAAATTCGTGCTTTGTTTCAATATGGCCCGCGTGCTGTCACAAATAAAACTCACTATTTTTTTCGCTTCAGAATCAGGTGTATTCAGATGCGACCGTAGCATCAACCGTTTCAATTCGGCTAAAAACAAATCATGGTTTTCCGGTCCCGGACTCAGGTGCCTGAACTCTTCACTGAGATTGTTCATAAATGTTCTGGAAAAAGCGCGGGTACTAAGCTGTTGAGTCAACAAACGCGCTAGCCCAAGCGGCGACAACAATGCGGCAGAAGAATCATTCAATGACCAATGCTCAGTGAAAGCCCAATCTGCTTCCTGCCAATGAAAACGGGTTTTATGTATTTCGCCGGAATGCTTCAAAACAGCCAGGCTCCAGGCATTTTTTTGGTTTGTATTTTGATCGCCCGTGTCCGGTTCTTTGGAAATATTTTTTGCGTCCTTTTCCATTGCCCGCGCCCAATTTAGTGTTTCTGACATAGGTATTTTATAATGCGCTACCGCAATACCGGCACTAAAAGTCATTGGCACAGTCAAATATTGTTCCAGTTTTTGGCTGACCTCGGTATGGTACAAGTTTCTCAGTCTCGCCATGACTTCAAACAGGCAATCCAAATTGATAAATCCCAAAAAATCATCACCGCCCGCGTACACAGCTTTGCCTTTGGGCTTAGTCAAATATTGCTTGGCCTGCTTAGCGAATTCGCCCAGGAGTTTAGAAAAATCTTTATGGAATTGACGCAGATCTTTTTGAGGCCGCAAATACTGCCCGGAAATCAAATCACCCATACTGTCGCCATCAAAAGCAATCACTGCATAGTATTTACCCAGTTTATATTTTTTGCGTGCCTCACTGTCTCGTGATTCAGTTTCGAGAAATGTTTTTATCTGGCGCTGATATTTTTGAATTTCTGGTAGACTCGCGATCGAATCACTAAGATCATTTTTAGCAAAATAACTTTCCGTGAGGTTTTCCTCATAAAAGAGCTGTTCATCAAAGGCTTGTCTGGGCGTAAAAAGATTTTTGTACTCATCCAAGAGTGCTGCATCATTTTGATTTATAAAATCCAATGTCCCCATAAGGGCTACCTCTGCTGTGGACGGATAGCTACTTTTGCCCCCTTCAGAAAAAGCCCAGGACCGTTTGGCAAAACATACGGCGCACAACGTTTCATTTTGCGACAAAATATGCTGCCTTCCTTTTCGAGCCTGGGAAGATAGCCTGGGAATTTTATTTTTTTCTCCAGAATAAATCAGGGCCGTGCGTTCGCCGCAGACAGAACATTTGCGGTCTAGCTGTTCCAATGGCGCGAACACACGCGCGTTTTTCACGGCTGCCAACTCTCCTTCAATGGCCTGCTGAGCTTCCTGATATGCATCGTCATTTACCAATTCCCGCAAAGACCAATACACTTCCAACAAGCTTTGGATTTGCTCCTCCCCGCCTTGCGGCCATTCTGATCCCGCGTGCTGTTTCATTTGCTGTTGCGCGATCATATACCAAGCCTGTCTTACAGCTTGTTCCACTTTTTGCGCCAATATTTTTAGCTCATGTTCATCCTTGTCCCATGACAGGGAAATCAAAAACCGGTTTGGCTTGCTTTCCAGTTCCGGCCCTGGGAAAATATATTCAAAAGTTGCCTGATTTTGTTTTAATGATTCAAATGCCTGATCAATCAAATTGCTCAATATGGCACTGCCGGCAAATAAATCTCTAGTGGTCCGCGCTTGAGCGATAAACGATTGCACCGGACCAATGGTAAATAAAAATAAATATTGTCTCATACTGACTACACCTCGTTTTTCATCGCGCTTAGCTGTTTATTCATTTCTTGCAGGGCAAATACATAATCTCGCTCAAAATCTTTCTTTATATTTGCATCCAATTTCAATCCAGCGGCATATTTAGAACTCATCAACACAATGATCGGCAAAAATTGATTGCCTACTTTTTTGACCGTAAGGAAATAGGGTTTAGACCTGCGGCTGATTTTTCCCTTCCAAAAATTGTAACTGCTATCTACAGGTGTTTTACCTTTCATGATATTCATGGGTGCTGCGATGTACTTTCGGTCCTTTATATTTACTTTTTTGCGTGCCATTATATACAAACTCGCGCATTTTTTATAAGCGGCTTCCCAGTCTGATACTGTTTTAAGCAGCCACACATTATCAGGAGTGGCGTGGTCAGTATCTTTATAAGCTCTTTTGGCAAACACGTTTTTAATAAATTCTCTTGGCTCCCAATTTCCTGAAACTGGTTTACCATTTTCTTTAATGACCTGAACTGAGCCAAAGCCATTTCTTGCTTTGGCTCCCAGGCCGCCCAAAGCTGACAATGCCTGCAATGCTTCCAAAACGGAGTCCATTTGCTGGCTTGATAATCTTTTATCAAAAATAAGTGTCAATGCAAAACGATTGCCATCTAAAAAATATTGCTTAGCCGGACTGCTGCCCATTTTCTGAGTGCCAAAGGCCATATAAGAAAAAATATCGCCAGATTTTTTTTTATCAGAATAAATTTTGTCCTGATTTTTTTTATCAGGAATTTTGCCCAAATCTATAGGCTGGTCTCCTTTTTTTAGTTGTGTTTCTTCCTTCACCCTAAGCCATACTTTACTTTTGATTCCGTCCTGGGCACTGCCAAAAATTTGCGCCTCTTTTTCCCGCATTTGCTTTGTGGACAAATTGCCATGCAAAGCTCGCCACCAAAAACGCAGCACACCTTTGATGGACGCTGGCCTAAGTTCGGCTTTTTTGGGATCCGTCCCGCCCAGGAAAGCAGGCGTGACAAATTCCAGAATAAAAGTTTTCGTGATCATATTTCATCTCCCAAGTTTGATATTGAATCTTGCAAAAAATATAGCAAGGCTGTTATGATTTTTGATTGCTATTGTAATAGCTATCAACATCGCTGACTCCGGACAGCCGAAAATTTCCCAAACCAAAACTAGTGTTTTTGCCGGCATGCAAAAAGCTCATCACCTGCAAAAATTCCCATTCACGAGGACCAAAGTCTGTTAGGCAAACGCGTCCCAAAAGGCCACTTTGCGTGTGTCGTTTTTTTTGCCTGTCCGAATAACGCTCCCATTCCACATACCTGGTATCTGCAAATAAGCATTCCGGCTTTCGCACTTGCAAATCGGACATGCGCAAAACTCCATACAAATCATGCAATATCTCATACCTTCGCGTTATTTGCTGCCAAAAAAAATCTATATCAAATTTTCTACAAGGCTGTCCTTTGCGCACCAGGCGCAAAGGTGTGGCCAGTTCCAGCAAAATAAAATTGTCAGCCGAATTTATGGGTTTGATTTTTTCCTGGACCAGGGCGTATTGCGGCATATTTTGCAATCCTTGCTTTGCCCACAACAACTTGTCCGCATTTATGTCATAAACGCTATCCAGTTCAAAAATGCTTCTATATTTTCCCAAACCCTGCCTGGCCATATATTGAAATGCGTCCAACAAAGGAATAAAAACATCCAGCTCATATCCCATGAGTAAAAAACTAAAATCAAGAAACATTGTTGATTTTGAATCGTTTTCCGGAAACAACTTTCTAGCTTGCTCCATGATGATATACGGCCTGGTTTGAAAAACCAGACCTTTGCTTTGGGCCTTTTCGGTCATATTCCTGGCCTCAAAAATCGAATAATAAACGCATTCGGCTTTGGCTCCGCACGCGGCACAAACCCCTGTGCCACAACTCACTTGCTTGAGTGCGTGGCCAAACGCGCCTCGAAGCATGGAACCCGAAAAATCCGGCAACATAGTTTTTTTGCCTACTAAGCGCACCCGCCAGTGAAAAATAGACAATTCGGACTGCAAAACAGGAGCCCGCATACTTTTCACTTTACTGGGAGATGGAATCTGTGCTTGTATGCTCATGATTTTTTACTCTTGCCAATGTATTTATCAAAAATGGATTGGGTCTTTTTTTTGGATTCCTGGATATAGTATCGCATTTTTTTCAGGGTAAACTGTCGCTTTAGTCGACGGATGATCTTGCTATTGGCTTTGTACTGCTTGAGCATATTGATATAATCGCGCCGTTTATTTTGGCCTCGGGTTAACATTGCGCGTACCCCCATCACTGGCAAAAAGCTCAAAAACCAAAAGGAAGGCAGTAAAGAAATGACCAATGCGCCCGCCGCATAACTCGCGTAAGCTTTGGCCGCGCGTTCGCCAAAACTCATGGACTTTTGATAAATATTGGCAGTCTCCTGCCTGTATTCACTGAAAGCAATGATGGCCAGCGACAATATAGGAATACCCATATCGATTTGCGGAGTACCGTCTTGCCAGATAAGCGAGTCCTGGTCAAGTGAGGAGGTAGAATCTGTATTGTATGCTGGATGCATTCCATTGCCCCGCACTTGCGTGATATAATCCTGAATTTGATTTTCCATATCCTGCAATGATATTCCCGAGTCTTTCACATTTTCAAGCAAAGAATGATTCTGCAAAGCAATATGGCGAAAAGTTTCCTCTGGTACCACTACATCGATTTGCGGATATTTGTTCAGGGCACTTTGAATGTAATCCAGGGAATCTGTGGCTTTCAGTTGCAACTCTTCATGCACATGTCCCCTATCGTCCACTATTTGTATATCCCATTTAGGCTGGGTGGGAGAATCTGCCAGGCGGGCGTGATAACCCATGGGCAAATGATTGCCGGCATTTAGATATTCTACATATTTGATTTCAAACAATTTGCCTTTGATTCCAGACACAAGACTTGTGAGCTCAAAATTTTCATTTTGCAAGATAGCTTCGCGCAATGTTTGGTTTTTGGCCAGATTGGGATAAGCTTCCATGAATGCAAGTTCCAAAGAATTGTGTTGCGCGCTATAAGCGACGCGCAAAGCCTGATCCGCAGTCAAATATTGCGCCAAATCGGGAAAAGCTCGCTCAAAAGCTGTTGTCAGGTCATCAGGAATTTCAATTTTTTGCTCCAATAATTCTGCCAGGCTAAGCCCGCCGACCATATAAATATCCAACCGGTCTTTGTCGCTGAAGCGATCATCCGAATTTACGACCGAATCCATTAGACTGGAATACTCACGTGCCTGGCCGTTGATTTTTTGCTGTAATTTTTCTTTCCTGGTATCGGAAAAAAGCAGGTGACTACTCGCATCAGCAGCCATAAAACTTCCCTGTTTAATTGCGCCAGCACTGGCCAAGGTTGCCTGAGCGGACGCGCGGCCAATGCTGGCTCTGTGTTTCCACAAAAGCTTACCATTGTGCACGATCCCGTTTCCCAGCGCACTTGCCACGCGCTTAATTGGACGCGGTATCCACTCTTCGGATTGATTTGAATGATCTTTGTTTTTCATAATGGGGGTCTCATTTACTAAAACGGAATATCGTCATCATTATATTCTTGTTGCAAAGCTTTGGGGGAGTAACCATACTCCTGAAAAAATTGGACTAAACGGGAGCACAATTTTTCTGGTGTTAAGGCAAATATTTCTATATTTTCATCTTCCGTAGAATGCGCTAAAATAGAATCCTCATAATAGCTTATCCCGTACAGGATAGATTCCTTGATAATATTGTCTTTAATATAATAAAACGGCTGACCAATAAGAA
>CAZCVM010000152.1:0-1954 GCA_964501965.1 uncultured Leptospiraceae bacterium
ATCATTATATATGTTAATGCCTGATAATGATGCATCTATGAGTATCACATTTTTAGGCCCATAACGGTAATATCATCTCTTTGTAATGCCCCGTTTTGCCATTTTTCTAAAAATCCGCGCATTATTTCTTTTTGTTCGGCAAGTGGTTTTTCGGCAATTTCTTCAAATTTGTCCAAAAATCTTGTTTCTCCGTCAATTTCCACTGTCATATTCAAAGCCAGATCACTTTGATATTTATTTTTGATATCATCAACATCATCCTGATGTCCCTCTTCTTCTTCCGCCAATTGCAAAAGAAGCATTTGCATTTCTGTGCCTTCAAATCTTTTGGAAGCCATCCGGTAAAACGATTCCGCGATTTTTTCCACGTTGACTGCGCGATTCAAAACATCTTCTATAGTAAGTTGCCCCATTGTTTTCTCCTGATATTGTACAATATTGTACTGTTCTTGTATAAATGTAAAAATATACGCAAATATTTTGCTATTTTTACAGCCAAAATGGGAAAGTATACTGTAAATTGCAAGAATTTATGGCTCTGCACCACAATTAATGTATCAGTTTCAAAAACGCTCTGTCTAACAAGAATTTTAATTTATGCTTGCGTTTTTATTTCGCGTTATATTTTCGCATTCTATTTTTCCTGTGAGGCACTTTGAAAGGTTTTCAATGCTTTGTCAAGAAACTGACTTTGTTGTTCTGTCAAGTCTGTGTTGTCATCATTCCATTGAATGAACGTAAGCCATTGACCAGGTTTTTCTGGCGATTGATATTGCAATTGCACTGTAGCCATGGGACTACTTTCAGTGCTGGTGAAAATACTGTGTTCACAGCGCAAACCGTCAATTTGCGATAAGGGCAATGTCATTTTTTTAAACAGTTTTTTATAATTTAAAGCATAGGTAGTCACTGTACAAAAACTACCATGCAATTCTTTCGCTAATTTGTAAACAGGCCAGACAATAAGCAATAAAAAATAAATACCAATGCCCGCAATGATGAGATAGGCCACTAAAATCCTTTTGTCACCGCCCCGGCTAAAAAGTTCTGTCAGTATTTCCATGACTGGTTGAGTCAAAAAAAGCCCGACAAGCAGCAAAAAGCCGGCGAAAAACCCAGCATAAAATATTTGTGTCCTTAGATAGGTCACTTTCAATTGCAGTATTTCCTTTGGAATAAACCGTTCCACATAAAGCCCGCGTTTTTGCTGGCATGTGTCCGGTATTTGTGTAGTTGACATAAATACTCCTTTGTTAAATGATTAATTTTTTTGAAAAAACCATGCATCGCTGCATATACTTTCAGCTTAAAGTTAATTTTTTTTGATTACATAAATCCCAATAAAAAAGATAAAAAAAATGGACGATTATTTTTTTTCTTTGAGTCCTTTCAAAAGCACATCGGAAACCATTTGACTATTGTATGTAGCGTTTTCCGCGAACAAACGCATGCTTTTCGCGATGCTAATTGACAATTCATAAACAGTCATGTCGCGCAATTTATGATTTCTATATTGACCATAGCAGATCTGATCCACAATCAATCGTACAGCATAAGCCTGGGCCAAATATTTATTCCAGCCTTTGGATATAAAAAATTGATAATGTTTCAAAGCGGCAATTTCAATCCGTGCTGAGCTTTCATGCAGAGTGAGCAATTCCAAATCTTCTTCGCTTTCCAATTTGCTCATGCCAATGCTTTTCAATAACGGCGATTGTCCGGTGGTAGCTAAATTGTTCATTAAATCAGTAAAACGCGCAATGATTCTCGGCAAATCTTGAGGACTATACACTCCTTTATCAAGATTTTTTATCATATCCGCTCCTTTCTGCTGCATCAAAAAGAATAAACTTTGATCATCATAGACCTGGTAAATATAGGACGGGGTATGCGTCAGTTTTTCTCTGGTAAAAAAATCAAACCATTCCGTTTTTCCTTCATTAATTTCAGCATA
>CAZCVM010000152.1:1964-6232 GCA_964501965.1 uncultured Leptospiraceae bacterium
AAGCCAAATCACGGTCAATGCCCCTCAGACTGAGAGGCATCTTGAAAAGATTGACCGCTTGGTCCATAAAATTCGCGCTATCATCTTGCCCGTTTGGACCATTGCTGTGTTTGCTATGATTGTCTTTGCTGTTATTATGGCCATTATTGGCTGCCATTCCTGAACTACGCCAAGCAACATAGGCTTTGAAATCCGGAGTCCAGCGTACAAAATGAAAATGTACAAATCGATCCGCCACTGAATCTTCCAAATCCCGCGAAATCAAACTTTCCGAAGGATTGTAGGAAATAACGCTCCAAAAACCGGTCTTTGCCTTGACTTGTTTGCCATCATTGCGGTCCACATAACGTCTTTCATCAAAAGCACTATTGAGCCGTTTTTGCACATCTTCTTTCAATAGATTAAATTCATCTCCATAAAAAATACCTGGTGTTTCCATGGCAGTCGTTAACGGGCCATTGATATGCTCCGTTACGCTCACTCCGTTTTTTTCCGCCAATACTGGATGTGAAATGATATGGGATTCTGTGGTTCTACTGGAACAGGTTTTTGTGTACAAAGGAATATTGAGAATTTTTGATATTTCCAAAACCCCCTTTGTTTTGCCAACCCCTGGAGGTCCGTCTATAGCCACATGGCATTGCAAATGATGCGCGATCAGCAGTCGCTGCAATTCATCGAGCCCTTCATAGGTCACTTGATTGGCTACAAAAAAATCTTGATTGGAATCCAAAACATTGTTTTTTGCCTGAACAATATTTATTTTTTTTTCTTTTATTATTGTTCTTTCAGACAGACTTTTTGTCAAAAGGTTTAGACGTTCATTAAAAGTAGCCATCAAAGCCAATTTTTGCAAAAAATCTTTATCAAATATTTGCTTACTTTGTTCTTTCAAACGTAGTTGACTGGCCATGCCAGACAATTGAGAAAAAAAACTTTTGGGCCAATTGTCTTCAAAACTCAAAGCACTCACAAGATAAGCCAAAATTTTTTTGTTTATCTCGGCATTGTCCGCCCGCGCCAATGCTGTGGAGTTGGTTTTCCAATTTTTGTATATTTGATTGACCTGATCATGCTTTAGGTCTAAAGAGCGAACTAAATGAATCAAACTTTTCCGTTTATTGATTTTTTGACTTTCATCATTACCAACTAAAATAAAAAGATTGTGCAATATATCAGAAACTATTTTTTTTTGTTCCATGAATTTCTTCTTTATCTCCAGGAAATCCTTTTTTTTTATGGCCATATTAGCAAAACTTTACTAAATACGCTATTATTTTTTTACTAATCAGACATACTTTTGATTGAAAATTAGGATACATACAATCTATGCTTTATTTGGCTTTTTTTCTATATTTTCTTGTATTGTTCATTATTGCCATCCTCTCCAGAAAAAAAATTCAAAATGAAAAAGATTTTTGGATAGCGGGCGGTAGACTGGGGCTCATTGTTTCCACTGCCAGTCTCACAGCGACTGGTATCGGCGGATCCGCAGCCATTGTAGCGGCAGCGTATATTTACCAATACGGTTTACCGGGAATATGGCTCAATCTTTCCGCCAGCATTTTCTTAATTTTACTGGGGATATTTTTTGCAAAAAAAGTCCGCCAGACCAATTGCGTATCCTTACCGGACTTAATGGGTTATTTTTATGGGCCGCGCACGAAAACAATCAGTGCTTTATTGGTCGTACTCGCTGAAATAGCCTGGCTGTCTTTGATTATTCAGGCAACACAGATTGTGCTGGTCGGCTTAGGCTGGGCGGATACAAACCATTGGATTCTTTCGGCCATTACGATTTTTTTTATTGGCTACACTATCTGGGGAGGCCAAATCGCTGTTTCTTATTCGGATCTGTGGCAAAGTATTTTTATATTTATCGTGTTTAGTTTTGCCGCACTGCCCTATTTGATCTGGCAGACAGACTTTACTGCTTTGCAAATCAAAATGCCAGCTGACTTTCTGAGTTTTCCAACCAATGCCAAAATGGACGCTGGCAAAGTATGGGGATTGCTATTTGTCATTGGCTTACCGCATCTCGTGGGGCCGGACATTTACGCAAAAATATTTTCCGCAGATTCAACACGTACTGCTAGCAAGGCAGCAGTATTTGCTGGTTTATTGCGTCTATTGTGGGCCATTGTCTTAACTGCTGTGGTATTACTCGCCTTACCTTTTACGGAAAATATTCAAAAACCGGCAATGATTTTGCCCCATATCATTTCCCAGCATTTCCCTGCTTTGTTGGCAGGATTCTTGCTGGCAGCCATACTTGCTATCCTTATGAGCTCGGCAGATACCATTTTATTGACCGCGAGTACTGTCATATCCCATGATATTTTGCCAATGACTCCGCAAAAAACATCCGACCAGATCACAACAAAGACCAAAGTCAGTCACGGATCACTCTTCTGGGCTAGAATAAGCATCATTGTTATCGGATTGAGTGCTTTAGGACTTGCTTTGTATTTTCAGTCCATCATCAAAACACTGGAATTGGCCTATACAATTTTTGCCGGTGGTGTCAGTCTACCCTTACTGGCCGGGCTATTGCGTGTCCGTTTACCGCAACAGGGGGTGATTGGAGCGATGATAGGTGGCGGAGCAAGCGCGGTATTTTTCAAGCTTTTGCCCCAATATTTTATTCTAGGTATAGATCCGGTATTTGGCGGTCTAGGTATAGCGTTGTGCATACTCATCTTGTCTTATTTTTTACAACATAAACCATCAAACTAACCAAACTAAATAATAAAAAAAGAGCACAATATGCAACATTCTACAAATTTAACCTCTGGCACATCATATCATTTTGTTCAGCGATCCCTATTTTTGTTTTTGCTAATGCCGCTTATCGCTTTATTCTCCTGCGGCAACAACAATAAAAGCCACACTGAGCAAATTGTGATTGGGTCCGCGCCAGACACACAAAACAATATCTTTTTACAAAGTCATCAGATACCTTCGCACCATATCGGCTACCTGCTATATGATCCGCAAGCCAAAAAAGTTATCGCACAGCACAACCGGCATAAACTTTTTGTGCCTGGTTCAACCATAAAAATCATTACCGCGGCAACAGCATTGCGCACACTGGGGCCTGACTTCCGGTTTCAAACTAGAGTCTTGGCACAGGGCAAAATGCGCAATGGTGTATTGCATGGCAATTTAATATTGCAAGGCGGCGGTGATCCGTATTTAAGTATGCGCGATATATACAACCTGACTCATCAACTCCAGCAAAAAGGCATCCGCGGTGTCAAAGGCAAATTCTTGTACGATGATTCTTCATTGCCCAGAGGAGAAATCATTGACCCGCTTTTTGGCGAAGACAGCAGGTACAACTCCGGTTACAGCGCATTGTCTTTTGAAAACAACAGTATCCTTTTGCGCTGGAAAGTCCGAGGCAAAAAAACAAATCTAGCAGAAAACTATTTCCGGCCAGATGTTTCCAGCCACAAGATTGAACTGGATCCAGGCAGGCAGCGCGGCATATACTTCAAATATGACCAGCAAAATAGCAAAGGGTCCAACACAGAAATCTGGACTTTATCTTACCCAAGGAAGATGAGGTATGTCCGCAAAGGTTCCAGACATTTACCGGTCAAATATCCATCACAGTATACCGCGGCAGTATTCAAAAAAATCTGTTCTTTCCAGCAAATCCAGCTACCACGCCCCCAATCATTCGCGCATGAACAAAAAAAATCCGGTATTTCATTGTCCGACCACCTGGTAGTCGCACAAATACAAAGTTCGTCATTGCGCAACAAACTTGCCAGCATTATGCAATACAGCACTAATTTGGGCAGTGAACTGATATTTTTGCGTAGCGCGAAAAATATCCAGCCGGATAAAACAGCAAAAAATCTTCGCCAAAGCGGAAAAATCATCGCCCAGTATATAAAGCAAAAAATGCCGGCCATACAATGGCAGGGTTTTGTATTGGAAAATGGTTCCGGATTGTCCAATGACTCGCGGGTCAGCCCGGAGCAAATGCTGGCTGTTATGCTTTGGGTGGACGCGATACAAACAAATACTGGCCAGCCAGCCAATTTATTAAAAAATCTTTTACCCATATCCGGGTATGAATCGCCGTTTCAAAAACGTTTCAATAGCGAACAAACCCGATACCGGATACGCGCTAAAACTGGGTACATATTTTATGGTGTGTCCCTGGCTGGCTATGTCCTTACCCGAAAAGGCAAATGGCTATACTTTGTCATACTTATGTCTGATCTGGAAAAACGCAAAGCTATTGACAAAATGCG
>CAZCVM010000153.1:0-6228 GCA_964501965.1 uncultured Leptospiraceae bacterium
AAGGTATATTGTATGCTTTGCATATTCAAACTGGCAAATTAATATGGCAGCGTCCTGTGGGAGCAATTGTTTATGGCAATCGTCCTGTCGTTTTGGGTGATCGATTGTTTTTGGCGACTGCAAAAGGGGATCTGCTCAGTCTGAATCTTTCGAGCGGTAAAGCAGATTGGGTTTACCGTGCGGACAGCGGTTTTTTCTCTACCCCAATGATGGTTGAAGGGTATATTTACATTGGTTCTGAGTCTGGATATTTTTATGCCTTGAACGCCCAATCCGGCAAAGTTGTTTGGAAGCTGCGGACAAAGAAAAGGATTGTGCAAAGTATCCCAGCATTTGGCGATGGTAAGGTTTTTGTCGGAACTTTTGATGGCTATGTTTATGCTTTGCAAGCGCGAACCGGTGCATTGGTATGGAAACAGTTTTTGGGTGGGACCATTATGTCAGCTATATTGTACAATAATGGCCGCGTATATGCCGGAGCTGTACAGGGAAAACTTTATGCTTTGGATAGTCAAAAAGGAAAAATTTTGTGGCAAAAGCAAACCGGTGGAAATATCCGGCGTCATCCAATCATGTATCGTGGCTTATTGTATATAGGGATAAATAAACAACTCAAGGCATACAATGGATCTACCGGAGCTTTGGTTTGGTCCCACACATTGCCTGGAACTTTGGGTTATGGCTTGACAATGGGGGATCATTTTATGTATGGAGCGGATAAGCAAGGCAATATTTATAAATTCAATCCATAAAAAGATCACAAAATCTGAAAAAGCATACTCATAAAATTGCTAAATCAAAAAATTGAATGAAAAAAAAGGCATATAGAAAAAATGCTAAAAAGATATTGGCAGATTTATCCGTAGAAAGATTTATCACTGCGGCACAAAAATTGACTGCGCAAATAGATTTTATTGCCAAAGGATTTGTTGCCGGACAATGGACCAGTGTTTTGTTGTATCAGGCGATAAACGGAGAAATTGATACCAAGAATCTGCAAAATTCTTTGTTTGATGCCGGTATACCGGCTTATGTGCCGGTTCTCGTTGACAATGAAATGTCTGATTCGGCACAACCATCTTCATCAATGGTTTTTTTGCAGATTGATCCCTCCACTGAATGGGTCATGCGTCCTTGGGGAATATCAGAGCCTAAATTTGCAAAACAATTGATCTGGCAAAAACAGCCAGCCTTGATTTTAGTTCCTGGACTAGCTTTTACCCGTGAAGGTATCCGTCTCGGTAGAGGGGGCGGATATTATGATCGGTTTTTATCCTCCCAAATCGATGAAAAACATACGGAAATTGTCGGGATTTCTTTTTCGGAACAAATATGGCCTAAGTTGCCAATAGATCCATGGGATAAAAAAATGTCATTGCTTTGGACTTTCTAATATCCGATAATTTGTACAAAACTTCTTTAAAAACTTGAATTTCGATTGATTTATCCATTGCCATATATAATAAGGCCTTAAAATCGGAAATTTTAAATATTTTTTGTTTATTGAAGGAAAACTTTAAGATACAACAAAGGGGATATAGGACATTGGACTATAGAGAACAAAATACAGTTGCCGTCCGGGATAGAGAATTGGATTCAGATACGCATAAACACAGCAAAGGGTATGGCTCTGAAGAAGATGATAGAGATGATGTGATCAACTTTGAGGAACATGTTCAAGTGGTGAGTTTTATTATCGGTAGTGAGGAATACGCTATAGATATTTTGCATATCCATGAAATCAATAAAATCGTTCAAATAACCCGATTGCCCAATGTTCCGCCATTTATATTGGGAATTATGAATTTGCGCGGCAATGTTATTCCAGTAGTGGATTTAAGAGTAAAGTTTGGCTTGACCAAAAAAGATTTTGATGATGATACACGTGCTATTGTGGTTGAGGTAGAACAAAAGCTCGTGGCTCTGATTGTTGATTCTGTGCATCAATCATTGCGGTTGCGCAAATCCGATGTAGAATTTGCTTCTGAGATGATTACCGGAATTTCCGCAGATTATATTTCCGGTGTAGCAAAATACAAAAACCGTTTGGTTATTTTATTGAAAATGAGCAGTGTATTAATGGAAGAACAATCGGAAAATGACAAAATCTTTTCACAATTGTCTGGAATGCCGGATCATTGAAATAGGTAAATTAAAATGATTAATTAAAATGATTAAATGGAAATGATTAATACAAAACCTTTATTTATGAAAACAATATTTATAATGAAAATTATTATAAGGATAGAATGGGTGCAAAAATGGCTATGAGCTTAGGAGAATATCAAGATGTTTTTTTAGAAGAGGCAGAAGAGCAAATTGATACCTTAAATACCAGTTTGCTAGAATTGGAAAAAAATTATGATGACTTAAGTTATATTAATGAAATATTTCGGGCAGCCCATTCATTGAAAAGTTCTGCTGCTTTTGTTGGATTGACTCAATTGAGCGATATGGCGCATCACATGGAGTCATTGCTGCAACAGGTTCGGGATGGACAGCGTAAGATCAACTCTCAAATCATTGATGTTTTATTTCGGTGTTTTGATGTGATTCGTACAGTAGTGGATTTGGCTTCTCGTGGAGAAAATCCTGAAATTGATATGCAAGCCATACTCGCAGAAATTAAAAGAGTCGCACAAGCCAAAGATGAGCCAGCCAAGGCAACATCTTCGGCGAAACCAAAAGCAGCTTTGGAAGTTTCCGATAATGGTACTTCAGCGGACAATGGCCTTACTGATGATGACGAATGGGAAGAATCCGCAGTGAATGTTGGAAAGCAAGCGCAAAACAATAAAAAACCGCAATTATTGACCAAAGATGAAAGAAAAATTATTTCTGAAGGATTGAAAGAT
Source organism: uncultured Leptospiraceae bacterium (assembly GCA_964501965.1). Classification (GTDB taxonomy): domain Bacteria; phylum Spirochaetota; class DYNZ01; order DYNZ01; family DYNZ01; genus CAZCVM01. The sequence goes on from CAZCVM010000153.1 coordinate 2,856, forward strand.
GATTTGCGCTGCTATGATCTGACAATGCATTTTGAAGAAGAAACACCTGCTCTTTGGATGAGGATACACTTGGTGTCCCAGCAATTGGAAAATTTGGGTTCTATCATAAAAACCTTACCGGATAAAGAAAAAATAGATGAAAATTTCTCCGGCAATAAAATTAAGGTCATATTGTTGACAGCAGAAGATGAACAAGCTGTGTTCAATACTGCGGATGTTGACCAAATCGAAAAAATAGAAATCAAAGAAATACGTCTCAAGGACAAAAAAAACGCGAGTTCTGCACCGCAAACATCGCAAACAAAATCTGTTTCTACAGCTTCACAGCAAAAAGAAGCATCATCAGAAGATGTAGAGTCTTCCCATGATTTGGAATCCCCAAATAGCCAGACCGCAACAGACAGCGATTCAGGTGCGGCCCAAAATAGCGCGGTGCAAACCGTTCACCAAAGCATGGAAGATTTGACAAAAAGTATCAGTCAAACTGTAAAAGTACCGGTTAAGAAACTGGATGAATTGTTGAACAATGTTGCCGAGTTGGTGATTGCCAATTCAGGATTTATGCGAATATACGATGAAATACGCAATCAATTTGGCAACACAAATGTGTCTTCAGAATTTAAAAATAGAATTGAGCAAATGAACCGCATTGCTAAGGATTTGCAAAGTGGAATTATGAATACCCGGATGATCCCCATTGGGTCTGTTTTCAAGCGTTTCAATCGTTTGGTACGGGATTTGTCCAAGGAATTTGGTAAAGAAATCAATCTTGTGCTAAAAGGTGAAGAAACAGAGCTGGACAAAAAAGTGATCGACTCTTTGGGAGAACCATTGCTGCACTTGATACGCAATTCAGTGGATCATGGTTTGGAAAATGGCGCGGATCGGGAATCTTTGGGGAAAGACCGCACTGGAACCATTATGCTCAATGCTTATCAGGGAGGCAATCGCATTGTTGTTGAGGTTGTTGACGATGGACGCGGTCTCAATGTGGATAGAATCAAGAAAAAAGCAATCAATAGGAATTTGATCAATCAAACACAAATGGAAACCATGACAAATGATGATTTGTATCAATTGATTTTTTTGCCTGGTTTTTCTACCGCTGAAAAAGTAACAGATGTTTCTGGCCGCGGGGTAGGCATGAATGTGGTGAAGGAAGTTGTGACAATGATGAATGGCAATGTTGTTGTTGAAACCGAGGAAGGCGTGGGCACGAAATTTACCATGACATTTCCATTGACAACAGCAATCATTGCCGCTATTATGGTGCGAACTGGTCAAGATTTGTATGCTGTGCCATTGTCGGATGTTGTTGAAACAATCAAAGTTTCTGATGAAGAGATATCCACAATTGAAAATCATGAAGTAATATATTTGCGTGACGATATTTTGTCCCTGGTGCGGCTCAACAAAGCTCTTGGCCTGGGCGAGGAAAAAACGGACAATAGAAAGAAATTGCCGGTCGTTGTTGTAGGCTATGGTACAAGAAAAGTTGGCTTAGTCGTCGATAAATTGGAAGGTAAACAGGAAATTGTTATTAAATCTTTGGAACAAAATTTCCGGGCCATTGAGGGCTTGTCCGGTGCTAGTATTTTAGGAGACGGATCCATTGCACTGATATTGGATGTTCAGTCCATGATTAATCTATCCATTAATAATAGCATGAAGTTGGAAGAGCAAAGATTCAAAAAACGTATCCAAAGCCAAAATCAAAATGATAAAGATAGAATGAGCGCGGAAGATTATTTCAAAAATTTTGGTCAGCAAAAAGACGCTCCAGAACCCACTGTGCCAGAGCCGGCAAAAATGGACACTGAAAACGCATCGACCAAGTCAAATGTCAGCAAACAGGAGCCAAAACAAGAAGCCAATAAGAAACCAAGTATAGATCAAAAGAGTGATCCAAAGAAATCCGCTGAATCAGAATATCGATCTATGGATTCGTCCGAAAAAGTGGAATCCAGTAAACCAAAGCAAACAGACAGTATTGAAAAAGAGAATGTTCAAGAAAAAAATACTTCAAAAGACAGTGATCAAGAAAGTGAGCTGATCCAGCAAATTCGAAAAGAAGCCAATGAAAATATACTAAATTCGGCGCGTCAGGGTGGGGTGGATAGTATGCTCCTAAAACCGGAGGAACTGGAAAATCTGCATACAAAAAGTGCTCAGGCTGCCAAAAATGCTGGATTTTCGGATCAAGATATGGAAAATATTTTGACATTATCCAATCAGGGGATCACTCGCGCCGCAGAATCATTGTCTCAAATTGTAAACAAAAAAGTAGAGATGACGATTCCTGATATTAATATGATGCCAGTAGAAATGCTGGGCCAGGATGAACAATTTAACGAAGAACCATCAGTTTCCGTGATTTTGAAAATGGATGGCGATTTGCAAGGGCATTTCTTATTGAGTCTCAATGAGCAGGATGCCAATATGATGGTTGATTTGTTGTATGGTCTGGAAACGGGCAATACCAAAGAACTCAATGAGGATGCAGAATCTGGATTGAAAGAAGTCACCAATATTGTCGGTTCTGGTCTTCTCAATTCTATAGGTCAGGATTTGGAATTGAGTATCACTCCTTCTGTACCGGAATTGTCCCATGATTTTTTCTCTTCCACATTTGACACGATTGTCATAGAACATGCTTCGGAAAGTGATTATGCTTTGGTTTTGAACACAGAATTTTTTATAAGTGAAAATGCTATTATGGGCAGGATTTTTCTTTTGCCTAAACATAGTTCTATTAAAAGAATTTTGGAAAAACTACAACAAAAGAAAAAATGAACGCTCAAAGTAAAATTGCTCGAGTATTGATTGTTGATGATTCTCCTTTGGTCAGGCGAATTGTAAATGATATTCTAAGTAAACATCCGCAAATCGAAGTCGTAGGAACTGCGGCAAACGCGCATATAGCGGAAGTCAAAATTAAAACTCTATCACCGGATATTATTACCCTGGATATTGAAATGCCTGGTATGAATGGCTTGCAATTTTTGGATAAGCTTATGATTCAAAATCCAATGCCGGTTATTATGATGAGTGTATTGACCCAAAAAGGAGCGGATGCTACTTTTCAGGCTTTGGACAAAGGGGCCTTTGATTTTGTGCCCAAGCCTTCTTCGATCGTCCAGTTGAGTGAGGAAGAAATCGGGCAATTGCTCATACATAGAATATTGGTGGCAAAAGAATCCTTGACCAAACCAAGCAGGCCGCCCATACCGGTGAAGAGCCAGGCCGAGCTTCAATCACCAGGACCGATAAAAATACCGGCAATTCCATCCCAGGATGGCACAGAGGACGATAGCTTTTTTACTTACGCCAAAAAAGAAGAAATTCTTGCCCAAAATTTAGCCAAATATCGGCT
>CAZCVM010000154.1:0-6205 GCA_964501965.1 uncultured Leptospiraceae bacterium
AATAGTCAAGACCGGCCGCGCGCATTGGCTCAACCGCGAGCTGCCGTAGAGCGGTACGGTTTGCGGGGCTCTGGTTCATAGGCCCAATGCAGATTGGCTCGCCAAGATGCGGCAGCGGTGAGTTTGGCGCCCGCGCCATCCGTCGGACATTGTGCAGGCCCGCGAATACCGCCTTGAAGCGCCGCCCGGTCCTTTCCATGAGTCCCTTGAGCGGCAGGAGGTGGGGATACCCGGCGGCATGTTCGGTGCGCAAGAAGTTGTCGGCCTCGTCGAACATTGCAAGCAGACGTCGTGCCGGGTCGCGGTCGAGCCAGGTCTCGACTGCCGAAACCAGTTCCTTGGGGTCGGACTCGATCTCCTGAAATTCCGCGAACCTGCGCAACTCATGTGCAAGTGATTGCCAGATGCCCTCGGCCGGCACACCTGGCCCTCCGATCGACCTGATGTCGAGATAGAGCGCCAGCTCGCCGCGCTCCGGCCGATGCCGCTCTCCGCGAATGTGGTTGAGTAGAACCGACTTGCCCAACTGCCGACCGCCGTAGATCAGGCACCCCTCTGCGTTGCGAGAAACGATCCGGTCGATCTCGGCCTCGCGACCGAAAAAGATCTCGGGCGGAATCCGGCCGGGGCTGATCGTATACGGCTGAACCCATGCAAAGGGCATCGCACAATCGAAAAGAGTTGCGAGCGTATCGTCGCTTTCGAGACCCGCGAAGAGTAGAAGCGGCTCGTCGAGAAAGACAGCTGAGCGCGCCTCGGACCTCATCTGGCGTGCAAGGCGTTGGCGGTCTTTGACGTCAAGCCTGCTGAATAGCACAACGATCCAGGGCGCATCGGGGGCTTCGCTTCCGATTTGGCGCAGGAGCTGGTCGATGGGCACATCGGCGCGTGCCGCTAGCAGTTGATAGCGTCCGCCCGCGACACTGCCGAACGCGGGGGGAAGGAAGCCGTCTGCCCGGCGCGGCACATCGCAGTTCATCGTCAGCAGCCGAAGCCGTCCGGGCAAGGCTTCGCGCCCATCGATAAGCCGCACTCCACTGAATCCGATCAACTCGAACAGCTTCGCCAATGCCTCGCGCAGCCGCGCAGGCTGGCTCTGCCGCAGTGCGTTTTCTCCCTGACCCCAAGATTCTAGAAGCTGCTTGAGCCTGCGGGCGCGCCGCTCGTCGATGCTTGCTAGGTTGATTGGCCCAGCCGATCCTCGCGCTTCCAAGGCAGCCTGAATTCGCCCTCGCTTGGTCTCTTCAGGTTCTGCCGCGATGTCAGCGACAAAGCCGGGAAAGAATCGGGAAAAAACATCGGGAACCGCAACTTCCGGCATCGGGACCGCTCGTCCCGCCTTGATCTCTGCGATCGCGTCGTCGGCAGTAACTGGATCCAGGCGGTCGAAGACCGCGAGAAGCTCCCGCGCCGATTCCCCCTGTGGCAAGGCCATCAGCCGTTCCAGTTCCCGCCGCTGACGCTCGGCAATCTGCGCCTGCAGATGGTCCCGGCGCACTTCCATCTCGGCAAGGAGGGAATCGAGTTCTGGAAAATCTGGTGGCAGATCAGGCCGGCGAATTCTGTTCAGCGCCGGCAACATCACGTCGTCACCCTTGTCCGAGGCGAGCAAGGCGGAATCGATGAGGGCGAGTCGCGACAGATCACCGGGCAGCGCCGTTGCGGCGTCGAGATCAAGGTAACCGATCGTCGTCAAGGATTGCCGAAGACGTGCCACACGCTCGCGCGCCTTTTGGCGGGCAGCTTCAATCACTTCGTCGAGCTGCTGCCGTCGGGAATCGAATTGATTTTTGGGTAGGTCGCTCTCATGCAGTCGGTCTAGGAGGCGTTGCGCGGCGAGCACCGCCGTCTCTTTCAGCCTCGCGTCGAACCCAAGGGATGCGTTCGGTGTAATCAACCCCGGCCTAACGAGAGCGGCGGCAAGGCGACGATCGCGCAACGCACGCTCGGAATCAAAGGCAGGACCGTCATCCTCGGTCCAGTCCTGACAGCCGCCGGGCAGTCGCAGTAGCGGGGATTGGAGCAGATCCTGAATGCGCGGCGTGACTGAAAGTGCCGCCCGACCTTCGATGAGTTTCCGCAAATCGTCGAGCTTCTCGTCCAGAACGAGACCAGCAGCTTCGGCAAGTTTCCCTTCGCCTTCGGTCGGCCCGCTATCGCCAGTATCGAGGGCCTTTCGTACGGGTCCAAGTGCGCGCAGCAGCCGCTCGCGGTTGTGATCCTGCGTCTGCCGAGCATCCTGGCGCCGCGCTTCAAGCCAGTCGGAGAATTGATCGCAGGCCTCCTGAATCCCTCGACAAAACCAATCGAGCGCCATGCCTTCGATCCGGTCCCGTCTTGGGCGGCCACTGCGCCGTTCGGCTTCGGAAACGAAAGCCTCCTGCGCGTTCTTATCATGGGCGAGCCTGTCGATCAGATCCTGCGCAAGCGCCTCTGCGTTTTCGGCCCCGGCCAGCACAGCCTCGGCGACACGTCCAATCTCACCCTCTTGGTGAAGCTCTCTGTGGAATATCGCGTAAGTCGGCTGATGCACCGTCTTGCGGTGGCGTGCTTCAGCCAACCACCCCTCAAGGCGCTTGCGCATGGCCGGTTCCGCCGACGGCGGTCGATTCCCGGCAAGTTCGGCAAGGAGTCCAGCCGACAGCCGCACATCGTAGCCGAGGTTGGCGAGCGCCTCGATCAGCGGTGCTTGTGCTTCGAGCCCCGGCAAGCCAACGAGGTTTTCCAGAATGCCGCGGGCTCCGTGATCGGGGTCGAACAGGGCCGGGCGCAACAGCGCTGCTAGGGCTAGCCTCCCCGCGGCGACGGCATCGGTCGCTTCGGGCAAAGCGGCCGCAAGTTCGGCAAGCGCACTGCTGCGCCTCGGATCCGCCATGTCCTCGGGCTGCTGTATGCCGGGAAGGATCGCCAACGTCCGCAGGATCGGTGCCGATACCGGTGTCTTTACCAGGCGAGCCAGATGCCAAGCGAAGGCGATCTCGCCCGCGGTAAGATACTGTGCGAGCAGTTCTTCCGGATCCGTCCCCTCCGGAATTGGCGATAAGTCCGGCGGAACCAGCGCCGCCTCCGGTAACGCTTCTTGCGTGAAATCAGTTTTGCTCAGAATGGCTGTCTCAGGCTCAGGCTCAGGCTGCACATTGCTTTCGGCCTCTGCGCTGCTCTCAGGCCGAGCAGCACCAAGCTGCGTCGTCGCCTCTTTCGACGTTTCCGGCTTGTCGGCGTCCGGCGAAGCGTCGTCCGGGCGGTTTGCAGTCTGCACCGGGACCTCCGGTTCAGGTGACGCCGCCTCCGCGAGTGATCCCGGCTCGGGTTCGTCCTTGGCGGAATCAGGTTCGGTGCCGTTTCCTGCCGATGTGTCCCTTGGTTCTTCCTGCGATAGGAGCGCAAGCAGTGCCGCGAATGCCTTATCCCGATTAGTGCGAGCAGAATACGCTTGGATCCCCTGCTCCTTCGCGCGCGACGACAAATCTGGTAGACGCTCGTAGGCCCTAGCCTCTGCAGCAGCGCGCACCTCACGATCTGCCGCCTCGAACGCATCTTCGGCCTCTAGAGCAGCTTGATGAGCAATCTCTGCCTCTGCGAGTGTCTCCTCGATCCGGTCCAGGCTCTCGGCGGACGCATCCTCGGGCCAAGCGTCGGCCAGATCCGGGACGAGTGTAATGAGCCGGTCACGCAAGGCGTCTGCTCGCAGACGGATGTTCTCCTCCGCGGCGTCAGCTTCAGCAGCGGTGCGACAAGCCTCGTACAGCGCCTCAGCCAGCTCTACCAAGCGCGCTGCCGCTTCGACGTCGGGCCGATCCAAGCTTTGCGCACCCTCGGCAAGACCTTGAGCGAGAGTCATCCAGTCGCGAGCCGGCGGAGCTTCTTTCCCTCCCGCCTCAGCAGGCGAGACCGGCGTCATGGATGAATCTATCCCTGCGAGACCGAGGTAGATCCGGTGCACTTCTCGCTCTGGTGTTCCGAAGGGGAAATGGTCCTCCGGAATGTCGTGAATCTCATCAGAAGTCAGTTCCCCCGCGGATCGGGTCACCAGCCAGCGTAGTGCGCGAAATCCGAAGGTCTTGGTCATATCCCCGGCCCGCTTCATACGGTCGTCATAGCGACGCAGGCGCGCATGATCTCCTGATGCAATGATGCGGAGGAGGCCGTCGTAGAAGTCAGCGTCGTTCTTTAGCCGATCCTCCGGGATTATATCGAAAAAAAGATCCTTGTTCTTTCGCCGGTCGCTCCTCGCAATCGGAAATATCTCCTGTGCGAGATCTGCGCTAAGGCTGGCCATAGGATCGGGTAGGATGTTGTCGTCCATCTGAGCCCCGCGTCAGTCGAGTTTTTTCGCTATGTGAGCGCGAGAGATCTGGCGCTCGACGATGTGAATGGATGCTGTTCTCGGGCGACGTGCGTGCGTAGGCGGGTTCGCGGTATAGTCGTGGTGCGAACAGCCCTCGCCCCTCCAACGGCCAAAGACTTGGTCGAGCAGCGTATATGGACGCCGCCGGTGAGCTAATTCGAATTTCAAAGAGCGATGGCGTAGCAACGTCGGCTCACTGACTAATGTGACATGGTTTTCAAGAAGTGAAATCTGCAACGCGGCTTTCCGATGTGTATTCGACGTGAAAGTACTGTGTAGCAGGCTCCGGTCTTGGTCGTCGAGATGCCCGTTTCTGCGACGAACATCCTTTCCGTCTTCGCGCCGGTCCTTCGCTTTGCACCCTGCATGGCCGAGCCCAGAACGGAGCGGCGCCGCTTTTCGAGGCTTCGGTCGGTTGGTCGACCGACCTTCGCTATCGATCGTCCTTTGCCGGCCGATCGCCTGATGCAGTGATTTCGGGATCGGCTGATCGAAGAAGCTCCGCGCCTTGTGGTCATTCTGGCTCACTACCTATCAAACCCCTACCAAGTTACCCAGAGCGGCGAAGGCTGTTGACCTTCTCCCTGGATCACGACAGCGGTCTCGATCCGCATCAACTCGGCAGCCTGACGCGCTGGCTCGGCCTCGCCGTCGAAGCGCACCGGGCGTCCCGGGGTGCGCCAAGCGCCCAAACCCTGATCGAGATGAATCGTGACCGCCGTGCCGTCGGCAAAGTCAAGCCGCAGGCTCCGGGCGTGGGCACAGGCGTCCTTGGGTCGGAGCGACACCGAGGCACCGGGCAGCAGCGTGCGCAGGACGGCGCCGCGCGTTGTATCCTCCGGCCAGGTGTGGTGCAGGGCCCGCGGCGGCTCCCGGTCGGCTCCAGAGCCCTGTTCAGAGACGACCTCGACCGCTGTCGCCTCGTTCCGGCCCGGCATGGCATACAGTATCCCGGCGAGAAGGCGCACGGACAGTGGCGTGCGCAGGTAGCGGTCGCTGTACACGACACGAGCTACCGGACGCTTGCCCGCGAAGGCCTGCGGGCGAAGGGGTACCACCGCTTTCCAGAAGGCCTTGCCGAAACCGGCGACCGGTCCGTCAAACTGATGCCGGATGTCCACGTGGGCGCTGTTACCTTCGCCGAAGGCCGCAAGCTTAGCCAGAGAGAGCGCCGGGCCCATCTCGGCCGGAGCGTGCGCGCCAACGAGGGCTGGCGCGACGCTGACGTCGCCCCACGTTGGTCCGACTGTTGCAGCCGATGGTGAAGGGGTTGCGATCTGCTGATGGCGTCCGCCGGCCTCGAGCTCGGCGATGATGGGAAGGCCGCCCGCCATGGGCAGGTTTGCACAGGAGCGCAGCGCCCCACCAGAGCGTGCGACAGCCCGCACCAGGTCGAGCTTCTGCGCGAAGGCTAGCTTTGGCACTTCCCCTGCAGGCAGCGCCAGCGCAACCTCGACGCCGCACCGCTGCGCCGCCGCGAGCAGTTCGGGGCCAGTCCAGTCCATGGCGTCCCAGCCGGTCGCGTCGCCGTGCAGGAAGAGCGTGAGGCGGGTCAGACCGCCTTGGGCGAGGGCGCGGCGTATCCAGTCGGGGACTGGTTCGGTGAGCACCCGCGTCGCCGGGCCGAAGACCTGCAAATCCTCGGGCAGGGACAGGCGCGGCAGGACCTCGCTGCGCAGCGCTTCAAGCGCGGCGGGTCGGTCCACCGGCCCGAGGTCGAACTGCAAATCGCGGCGCAGGATGCAGTCGGGGCAGCCATGAGCGCAGCGCGAGGGACAGTCGAGCCGCCCAGCCGCAGCGGTCAGCAGAGTGGGAAGATCCGTCTCGGCGGTGTTGGCAAAGCAAGAGCCGCCGGAC
>CAZCVM010000155.1:0-6204 GCA_964501965.1 uncultured Leptospiraceae bacterium
CTTAAAATCATTTAATGGCGCTTTTAATGGTGTGTGGAATGATACTTGTAATGAGGCTTGTGATAAATCACTCGTTTGGTGGGTTTTTACCTTGCCAACTTGGTTGTTTTGATCTGTACCTGGTTCTTCCCTATCATCACTTTTGGTATGTTGTGACCATAAAAAATACCAACCATAGCGAATGTGCAAAATCAATACCAATGAAAAAATCGACAATAAAATCAATATTGCGACATTGGCATCCAGGCGCGAAGGAATAGTTTTGTTCAGAAAATAGCCTGCTGCACCGCCCCATTTTTGTCCAGTTGGGCCGCTCATTTCCAAAAACAATGTTCCGCTGACAATCACCAAAGACAAAGACAAAAAGAATCTCGCAAAAGCAGTGAACTGATTGGCGTGGAATCGAAACTTAGGAATCAAAAGAGGCAAACTAAAGCGCAATATAGCCAAAAAAAACAACACAAAAACCATATTGCCCAAAAGAATCCAGGGCCATTGATAAAATGGTGCTTGATACCACAAATAAAACAATTGAATATTCGCATTGGTAAACGCGATGGAAGCAAAACTCCATAGGATCAATGTCAGTAATAATAGATTTGTCAGCATATCTTTTCCCTAGCAAAAAAAATGAATTTATGGTATTTTTTTATGTACTTTTACATTTTCGGAACATTTTTCTTTCCCTTGATAAAATTTATGTCGCATCAGCTTGGCATATCAGTTAATTTTTTGACAAATTGGGGTGGCAGGATCGACCGGAATGGGCACTTACTCTCAATTCTCCGAAGTAGCAGAATAATTTAATATTTTAATTACTTTTACAAAAATTTAATAATCCTAATTCAATTTTTTTTTATATAACAAAAAATTATATCATATATGAGATAAAAAGTCAAGGAGAAAAAAAATTGTTATTTACAAAAAAGGTTAAGATGGAAATAAAATTTAACATTAAAATCTACTGATCTTTTTTCTTTTATATAGACAAAAAAGCACTTTACTTTAATGTTGATTCCTTTCATTCTATATCGATTAATTGGACAAGACGCTATTATTAGGAGGTTTTGTTTTATGGGTAGCTTTTGTAAATCCATGCATCTGCTGGTAATTACCTTTTTTTTACTATTTGTTTCATCCAATCTCTTTGCTTTGAATACGGTTGGTCTCAGCTTAGTATTTTCAAATGCCACAGTAAAGGAAAATGCGGAAAAAGGACATGAAAGTCTATATTTTATTGAGAAGGACGAGTCAAAGCGTTCGCACTATGGTTTGAATATTCATTTTCACAGACAGTTGATGGATTTTCGCTATTTACAAGTTTTTTTGGGGCCTTATGCAGAGATAGGGACATTGGAGCTTAAGGATACAATGCCGGTGGATCTGTCCGGCGAGGGTGGCTTATTTTATGGTTTTGGCGTGGAAGGAAAATTTCTCATCCCAGTACATAAAAAGTTCCGGCCTTATTTTATTTTTGGTGTGGGGCCAGAATGGGCTTCTATTGACTGGGAAGCAAAAATAGCTAAAGCAGTACCAGTTAGTACAGTGAATTATACTGAAAAAATATTTGGCATTTCTACGAGGCTTGCTCTGGGTGTTGAATACCGTGTATTGCAGAAGATAACCGCCTTTGCTCATGTAGGGTTGGGATATAGTTTTTTTAGTTCACAGATGGATGAGAGTAAAGTCAGTGGAAGCAATTCATACACCTCTAATGCCTTGCAGATTTCTGCAGGGGTTATGTATCTTATTCGATAATGGAGGAAAACAATGAAAAAAAATATACCAATAAATTATTTAGCAGTTATTGTCTTATTTACGTTATTTACTCTTTCATGTTCCCATATTGACGATCTCAATGGGGGAGATGAAAGTTACTATATGCCAGATATTGATTTTTATGTGGTTATGGGGCCTGCCTCTAGTAAAAATATCGGTGTGGAGCGCGTTGTAGTTTCTTCTGGCGACACTCCTTTTGATTTTCTGAAAAAAGTATTAATTGGCCGAGAAGAGAAATTGGCTAATGATATTCTAAGTCAGGTGGGGTTTGCTTTTTACAATAGTAAAATACGTGTCTTTTATGTTAGGCATGATCCTGGTCATATTGATAACATACTTGGAAATCTTAGCGCGCAAACTGAATTTCCTCTCACCGATGAATCAGGAACAACAACTACGGGTAAAGTGTATGTGGATCAAACTAAGTACAGGATTTTTTTGGTCGGGCCTATACCAGTATCTTATTCTGGTATGGGTTATGTTGGATGGCCGGCAAGTATGCTTGTTTCCTATGGAGGTGGTTTTTCACCGCAGGCGTTTAGTGAAACATTAGCTCACGAGATGGGGCACAATTTTAGTCTGGGACATGTCTGGGATGATTCATGTTTGATTGAGCCAAAGCATAGTACGGACAGGCTGATGGACTATGGTTCCGGTACTAAGTTTGTCCCATGTGAACGTATTCAGGTAATGAATCATATAGAAGAAAAACTGGGTTATAAACGGAAGGTATATGATCCTGATAAAGAAGGAGATATTCAGCTTTATACCAGTGGAACTATCGGTACAAAAAGCACGAAAACTGTTGATTTAAGAAAATATGTAATCATGCCTAATGAGGTGAAACGATGAAATCTAAATTTACAAATTTATTGATAATGGGAATATTTTGTTTTAGCATTCTTTTGGGGAGTGAAAGCCTGTTCGCTGCAATTGTTGAGCCGGAAATTTCCGCAGTGACGCGGGAATTTTCTGGTGATGTAGGTAATACAACTCGGTACAGCTTTGGCGCAGGGCTTACTTTGCAACAAAATAAATATTTGGGTTATACGAATCGAAAGCTCGGATATCTGGTTAATGGGATAGATATAAATTATTTTAGTATAAACAATGAATTTAATACTATGACATCTATTCAGTTAGGTGTAGTGGGAACCTTTTATTTTTCATCTTTGTTCCCACTTATCACAAAATCGATTATTCCCTTGGTCAGGCTGCATGCTGGAGCGATGTATGCGAGTATCTCTTCGACAGCGGAAGGGCTGGAAGATAGCACAGGAGTCAATCCCTTTATCGGCATAGGCACTGGTTTGCGCTTTACCCTTTTCAAAAAAGTAGAGCTAAACACATATTATTTATTCGATTCCTATGTATTATCGGGTGGTATGATTTTTTCTCATTCATTAAATATATCAGCTCTATATCGATTTAACTTTCGGTAAAGCTATTGCCTATTCCGTTAAAAACTGCCGCTCCAATTTATCAAAAAATTTACTGATTTTTTCCCCAAGTGGCAGTTTATTTCCGACAAGTTTAATCCGGTGCTGACACCATCCCCCAAAAAAATGTTGATTTGTCTTTCTGATTATCAAAATTTCGTATACTTTATTACAGGAGAAAACAGGTCGGATTTCATTTACCCGGGTACATGAAGCAATGTGAAGCTAATTGGATTTACGATGTCTCATTATATCCTATTATGTCTCATTGTGCCACATTATGTCTCATTTAAAGTGATATTTCCGTCGCACCAGTCAAAAGCTCCATCAAACAAAAAATATTGCGCATTATAATTGACAAGAAAACGATTCTTAATTATATTTACCTAAAATGAAACAAGTACGATAAAATAAATCAAATTAGGAGCGAATATGGCCAATAAAAAGGTAACAATAGATGGAAACACTGCAGTAGCTCATGTAGCTCATGCTACCAATGAAGTCATTGCAATTTATCCGATTACCCCGTCTTCCAATATGGGGGAAATGGCTGATGCCAAATCAGCCGCAAAGGAAAAAAATATTTTTGGTACAATACCTCATGTCATTGAAATGCAATCTGAAGGCGGAGCCGCTGGAGCAGTTCATGGTGCACTATCCTCTGGATCGCTGACCACAACATTCACAGCATCTCAGGGCTTACTGTTAATGATCCCCAATATGTACAAAATAGCCGGTGAGTTGACTCCCACAGTATTTCATGTCAGCGCGCGTTCTTTGGCTGCCCAGGCATTGAGTATTTTCGGCGATCATTCCGATGTTATGGCTACACGACAAACTGGTTTTGCTATATTGGCATCCAACAATGTGCAGGAAGCCATGGATATGGCACTCATAGCCCAGGCAGCAACACTGGAATCGCGGGTGCCTTTTTTGCATTTCTTTGATGGATTTCGGACGTCCCATGAAGTACAAAAAATCGACGAAATCGGTTATGATCAAATGCGGGAAATGTTGGACGAAGAAAGCATTTTTGCTCATAGAAAACGCGGACTCAATCCTGAAGCCCCCAGCCTACGCGGTACATCACAAAATCCAGATGTGTATTTTCAGGGCAGAGAAACAGTCAACAAATACTATGACCAAACACCAGCAATCGTTCAAAAAGCGATGCAACGTTTTTCCAAAGTCGTTGGCCGCGATTACAAATTGTTCGATTATGTGGGCGCACCGGACGCGGAACACATTGTCATTCTGATGGGCTCTGGAGCTGATACCATGCATGAAGTCACCGAACACCTGGCCGCAAAAGGTGAAAAGATGGGCATGATCAAAGTGCATTTGTACCGTCCATTCTCTGTAGAACACTTAATGGAAGCTTTGCCCAAGACAACAAAGAAAATTTCTGTACTGGACCGCACCAAGGAACCAGGCGCAATGAGTGAACCATTGTTTCTGGATGTGATCGCTGGCTTAGAAGAAGCACAAAAAAAAGGCTTTTTGCCCATGGAAAAATTTCCCATGGTCGTGGGCGGACGTTATGGTTTGGGCTCCAAAGAATTCAATGGAGGCATGGCCAAAGCAGTTTTCGACAATCTCAAACAAGATAAACCCAAAAACCATTTTACAATTGGTATCAATGACGATGTCACTGGTTCATCTCTGGAATGGGACGACAATTTCAATTCTGAACAAGATGATATTTTCACTGGAATGTTTTTTGGACTGGGCGCGGATGGAACGGTCGGGGCCAACAAGAACTCGGTAAAAATCATTGGCGAAAACACAGATTATCATTGTCAGGCGTATTTTGTCTATGATTCCAAAAAAGCCGGTACCATAACTACATCACACTTACGTTTTGGCAAAGAAGCCATTCGATCAACATACTTAATCCACGAAGCCCAATTCCTAGCCTGCCACAATTTTACTTTTTTGGATACGTATGAGATTGTCTCTTATGCCCAAAAAGGCGGTACATTTCTACTAGAATCCCCTTATGAAAATGAGAAAGAAATGTGGGATCATATTCCCCGGGAAGTGCAGCAAGAAATCATTGATAAGCAACTTAAAGTCTATTATATCAATGCCAGAGAGCTTGCATTGAAACTTGGCTTGGGCGCGCATATCAACATGATAATGCAAACCGCTTTTTTTGCCATTTCCGGAGTTTTGCCGAAAGACCAGGCAATTGAGTCCATCAAAGACGCTATCCGCAAAACTTACGGCAAAAAAGGAGACGCAGTCGTCAAAATGAACATCAACGCTGTAGACGAAACTTTGGCCAATCTACATGAATTGGATTTACCTTCTCAGGCAACATCCAAAGTCAGCAAGCGGGCCATTGTACCGGATCACGCGCCCGACTTTGTCAAAAATGTAACCGCAAAAATAATGGCTGGAAAAGGAAACAGTTTACCTGTATCAGCTATGCCTTCGGATGGTACTTTTATCACAGCTACCACGCAATACGAAAAACGCGGTATCGCGTTGGAAATACCCACTTGGGAAGCGGATATGTGTACCCAATGCGGCGAATGTGTTTTCGTCTGTCCTCATGCTGCTATTCGCATGAAAGCATACGATCCAAAACTATTGGACAAGGCACCGGAAACATTCAAACATGCCCAGGGCCGAGGCAAAGTATTCAAAGAGTTGGCTTTTACTATTCAAGTCGCTCCAGAAGACTGCACCGGTTGCACCATTTGCGTCAATGAATGTCCTGCATTTGAAAAAGACGCAAGCGGCGAAAAAACCGGCAAAAAAGCTATCAACATGCAACCCATGCTTCCGTTATTGGACAAAGAAAGAGAAAATTTTGATTTCTTTCTCAACCAAATACCGGAAACGGAAGTTTCTCTTTACAAACGGGACACAGTCAAAGGTTCCCAATTTATCAGACCTCTATTTGAGTACTCTGGTGCCTGTGTCGGCTGCGGCGAAACTCCCTATGTCAAATTGATGACCCAATTATTCGGGGACAGAG
>CAZCVM010000156.1:0-4866 GCA_964501965.1 uncultured Leptospiraceae bacterium
TACCTGTATAGGTATCTTCGCTAACAAGCCCCACATCACAGGGCAGGGTGAAGCTCTCGGCACCGTCATTGGCAGTCTCTTGACTAATGGTCGTTACAAGAGTCTGTGAGCTGTCATAAATCTCAAGACTGACTGTGCCGGCGGCCTTGCAGCCAAGATTTTGCCATTGAAAATCACAGTTTAAACCCATAACGCAGAGGTCGTCATAAGTACTTTCGTTATAATCACCATAAACCTGTAGTTCGCCTGGGAGCGGTGCGGGTACAGAAACCGTAAGCTCATCACTCGCGTATGAAAGACTGCCCCCGCTACCTGCAGATTTTACAATAAAAAAGTTGTTCTGCCCCGCTGAGAGTTCAGAAATATCTATGGTTGTAATTTCTGTTTCACCAATTTGTGAGTAGCCGTATCCAGCGTTATCACTGCGGTAGACATAATATTTTAGAGCGTTATCAACGACCTCCCATGATAAACTCACAGAGCAGCGGGTTACACTGTCAGCAGATATCTGAACAGGAGGTTTCAGGCTGCTATCGTTATTGTTCATCTCTGCAATCTTGTCGTCAAACTCGTCGCCGCTATTGGGCATGTTGCTGCATTGAACGCCTAAAAATACAGCTCCAAAGACAAATACAATATGCAAAAGTTTATTTTTTTTCATGATAATTCTCCTTAAACAATTATTATCTTATGTTTACCTTATATATTTTTTTAAAATTACTGGCAGCTGCCATCGTATTCATGGGCCCCGATGCTCCAGCCTCCGTTGGATGTGGTGCGGTCATTGCCGAACCGATCTTTGTTAAAACCCGGTATGGTCACAGGTGAGCTAAGGCCACCCGACAGATCAAGACCGCCCTGTGTAACGCTGCAGGGGCTGGTGCTCTGTAACTGGTAGTCAAAGCCTACACCGGTTGATCTGGTTCCGCTGGTATCAAGCACCGGGTCGGTTACAATATTGTCGCTGCCCCCGGCCGGCGGAGTGCAGCCGTGAAACACATTGTTTTTATAGTAACTCGTGTTCACGTTGAAATTACAACTGCCGGCATCGTCGATCTGTACGATATTATTCTGAAAGACCTCGATGCTGCCCGAGTTATGGACATTATGAATAAACCGGTAAAGAGCGAAACCATCAGATGCTGCATCCCAGGCGGCATCGACCGTATGCATGGTATTGTTGATGGCGATCAGCTTGCTGTTGGCATCTTTCAAAGCAAACAGAAAAGCTTTTGCTGTACCTCGGTATACACCATAACTACTATTAGTTGTTTTACCTTTAATGCCCTTAATATACATGGTATTATTGATTACGCGGGGCATAGAAGTGCCTCTAATAAACACAGGGGTTGATTCTATGTTACCTGGAATCTGCCCGACAGTCGTACTCGAATAGTAACCGCCGCTGTTGATTCGGTTATTGCGGATAGTGCAGTCACTGTTGATGACTTCAATGCCGTAAAAAAACATAGTGCCACCGTGGTTTTCAATGGTAAAGCCATCTACAACCGCTGTCTCGTTTACTCCGTTACAGACCATTACGCGGTAGTTGTCAGTAACAAATGGGTCTGTACTTTGTGTCACATATTCTCTCTTCTGAATATAACTAATATTGGCATATATATCACGGCTCCAGGTGGTTTGGTCATAACCGCCGAGCAGGTTTATACCTTCTTTGAGATACACAGCCTTGTGGTTATTCGGGTTATCTGTGCCCTGCCACTGTTCATACTGGCCCGCACTTACCGCTACCGCAATTTTACTGTTGTTTTCGGCATACGTCATGGCACCGGTACTGCCGCCATAAATTAAGCCCAGCGCGTTATCAGGAGCAGAGCCGTCGCCTGTGGCACCGGCTTTGACATAGGCAAAGTCGGTGCGGTATATGCGCACGCCGCGTGAAGAGGTCTGCCCCGGGTTTGTACCGTCAGAAACACTCACCTGAATCGTTGCCTGCTTTACTGCGGTATCATAACTCTCAGAACTGAAATCATATTCCAGTGTGGCCAGGCAGTTACCGGTTCCCGAGGGGGTTATGCTCACGCCATGCGCGGTGGTCTCTGACCAGGTGCAGCTTAATGTGTCACCATCAGGGTCGCTTGAAGCGGTTGCATCGAGCGCGGTTGTAGTGCCGTCATCTGCGTGAAAAATTTCACCGGTCCAAGAAGGTGTGGGCGGCTGGTTGATAGTCAAACTCAGAGTTATGCCGGTGGTCATGGCATTGTCGCCGTTATCGGTTGCTTTGAGTTCGGTGACGTCAATTGTATAGTCACCGCCGTGGTTCCATGTGCCACTTTCTGGCTCAATCACAAGCGTATCATCGGTTTTATAGGTGGTTTCTTTGCTAAAGGTAACAGCATTGTTATTACTATCTGCAAAGTCGGTATAAGCTGGGTTAATGGCTTCATCAAAAACCACTTTTATCGGGCTTACCTCGCCAAGCATACCGCCATCATCCGGAATGCTCTCAACAAAAGATGGGGGCGTGTTATCAGGTTCATAGGTTAATGTACCGATCACCGGGTTTTCATTATAATCGGTAATACCTGTAAAACTGATCGTTAATGAACTGAAACTGTCTGCATTACTGAATGCAAGCAAGTAGCTATTGCCACCAATGTGTTCAATTTTATCAATAACCGGCGTTGTTCCGGCGGCCTGCAATTCATAAGCAGAGGCCGATAGTGCTCCCTTCACCGATTCGCTGAACGTCACTTCAAGCTGACGCAAAGTTTTTATCGGCGTTTCTGGGGCTGGTAAAGAATGTATCACCCGTGGTCTATTTTTATCTTCCGGAAAACAACTCGATTTACTGTCAAAACAGTTTGCTTCATTAGTTACCCGCATATCACAGGCTGATAATAATAACAGCCCAGCAGTTATTAAAAATAATTTTTTAAATCTCATATTTAACCCCGGCGATAAATTTATATTGTGTTTTATAGGCTAGCTGCTGACGGCCCGATTTGAAAAAAAAAGAAACCTCAGATTTTTTTTTGAGATGTTCAGGTGTATAGATTTCTCTCGGGTTTTGTTCAAGCAGATAGGCATCAACTAGATTGTACATATATATAGCAGCGGTAACACCCAGCATAACGTAACTGATGCTCTGCCATGTATTAGTTCTTGAGCGTAAATGGTCCATCTTGGCGTCCGAAGCTTCACGGTCTATAAGAACAACATCACCGTCAGAATTCACTGTAAAATCAGGTGTGTACGAATAATAACTGTCCCGGTAAATATAAAACGCCGTTATAGACCCTGCAGAGAGCAATGCTGATGCGCCCAGGCCCCATCTGAAATATTTAGCCCGTTTATTGTATTTTTTATACTCCTGTCCCCAGCCTGGATAAATAGCTGACATACCAGCGGCTCTAAAATCTGAAGGCACGAAAATCTCTTTCATGCTTTTACCCAATTCACGACCCATGGCATTCACCTCGTCAAACATACCTGAATCAAGTATAACTGCTCGAGTCTCTTTATTTATAAAACTATTCTGCTGAACAGAGAATAATCGGCCCGTGATATTGAGTTTACCGGTATCTTTGTGCAAATAAAAGCTACCTACCAAAATACCACTAGCGTTCAATTTTTTACCAAGAGCCAATAAATTTTCAGGCATGGCAAGATCACGGTCCGACAATTGGAGGTCATTTTGGGCGGCTTCAACGGTTTTGTCGCTCACTCTTGTATAACGGTAGACCGAACCAATCTCTTCATTGATCGCATCAATGACTGAATTACTTACCCATCCATAAACATTATTGCTTCCTTTAAAGTAAAAAGGAAGAAATACAAGACGTTTAGGAGCAGGCAAATTGTTTGCCGCCCAGGCTACGTTGATAAGCCCCCCTGTCAAAAGGATAGCACCAACTATCCATAAAATTCTTTTAATGTTCATAAGTGCCTCCTAATTAATGTAATTACATTCTGCTGAATTTTCTACTCTAATATTATCTAAAATAATAGTATACAAAAGGAAAAATTATCTCCATCTAACAAACTCTATCCAACACTGGCCCAAATGCCCTCTCAAATTCGGTCAAATGACCGAATTTGACCCAAAAAAAAGGATTAACCCCCTTTCTGATATACATTTAAGCCATATATATAACATAATATACCATAGCATACTAGTATACTAGTATACTAGTCAAGCATTTTTTTTGCGAATATTATACTTAGTATAAAAAAAATTAATCCAAAATAGTCAAAATGGCAAACAATGTTAGCGTTTGGTCAATTGCTCCAAAGAGCGATAGCTATTCACAATCCCTTCATATAGTATATCATGCACCCAGGGCTTAGGCTCATATCGACGAGCCACAGCAACCATCAAATCAATGGCCATCTCCGCAACAATGGCACTATAAGCCTCCTTGTACTCATCCATAACAGGTTTTTGTCCCTGAAGCTGCTCAATGATAAAAGGGATCTGCTTTTGCAATTGTGTCAAAAGCTCCTGGCTACGGTTTTCGTAAGGGGTTCCCCGACTCTCCCGCATAGTCAGAATCAAAGGCTTTCGGTAATTGACAATATGGTCCTCCATGGCCTTCGCTAGCATTTCCATATACGCCGGATCAACACTGCCATTTTTGACGATGGGATTGGTCAGCTTTTGCAACAACAACGCTGTATTGGCGATCATGGGCGTGACAATATCCTCGAAAATTTCGATCTTTTTGTGGTAATAGTACTGCAGCGTCGCCAAAGGCATGTCACAGCTTTTGCCAATGCGCCGCATGGTCGCGCCTTTGTACCCCTGTTCTAAAAATATCCCCACAGCTTGATCGCAGATTTTTTTTTTGACAGCTTCGTGGTCCTTGGCCATATCATCCTCCTCAAAATTCGTATATATATACG
>CAZCVM010000156.1:4876-6201 GCA_964501965.1 uncultured Leptospiraceae bacterium
CAAATATTTTTTTAATACATTACATTTAGTAATTGATTTTTTTCGTGCACCCAATTCCATGAATTTTATATTTTTTTTTGAAAAAGCAAATTCTTAAGAATATATTTTAGTTGAATATAAAAATATGAAAATCTTATCAAGGGCCTACTTCATGGTGACGGGTAACATTGTACACACAACGGATGCCGCCGCGAAAATCCCTGCTCAATGACGGATAGCCGCCTGAAGTCCGACGGCTGACACGAATGTCCCATCGGCTGGACAAATAATTGCCTCCCCGCAGCACCCGAAAAATCTCGCCAAAATCCTGGTCTTTGGCGTGACTGTCTTTGTATGGTTTGTACCAGCTTTTGGTCCATTCCCAGGCATTGCCCGCCATGTGGAGAATCCCATAAGGCGATTGGCATTGTTCCAGGTCATAAACAGATACAGTACTTTGTCCCTGAACATTGCACTTATCGGAATCAAAATCATTGCCCCATGGAAAATGAATCGGATTCTTTATTAACAATATTTGACCGTACTTGTTTTTTGTTTTCCGCAACCCTGGCCCGCGCGCGGCCTTTTCCCATTGTTCTTCCGTGGGCAAGCTTTTGCCTGCCCAATGGCAATATTGCCGGGCCATTGTATAGGAGGCTTTGTCAAAAGGTTTATCTTTATTTTGTTTATCACGCAAATGGGACCATCTGGTCAAATCATTGCTTCCTGATTTTTGCAAATACTGATAATATTGTATATTGGTTACTTCATATTTGTCTATATAAAAATCATCTAAAAATTCGATCCGTTCTGGAAATTCATTGTCATAACCATTGTTGGATCCCATAACAAATTTGCCTCGGTCAACAAGAAGCATCAATCGGTTGTCCTGGGAAATGCGCAACACTTTAGGATAATTCTGCACAATGTCTGGCTTAACAAATGGATTTTTCCGTCTTTCTGGATTGGATACCCATTTTTTTACTTCTTGTCGAATGACCAGCTCATAACCCATACGCAAAACAGATCCGGTTTGCCCGCGCAAATGGCCGCTCACCAGCCATTTACCGGATCGCTGGGACAATTTTTCTTGAAACACAAATTCGGCGATACGTTCTCCGGCTGGATTTTCGACAAACATTTTTTTGTCCTGCCAGACATCTTGTTTTTTGTCCATCAATATCCAAACCTGATTTTGCGCGGCCTGGTAACGCCATACCTGACCAATGACAATCCTTTGGTCCTGGGCAAATTCATTGTTGCCCCACAAACTAAAATGAAAAAAAAGCAAAAAAAGCCAAATAAAACCGACAGCAGGAAAAAAAAATTTCCACAACATTGACCTG
>CAZCVM010000157.1:0-6160 GCA_964501965.1 uncultured Leptospiraceae bacterium
GTCATCGGTCAGAGGCTTTAACATATCATAAATATTGAGTAAAGCTGCGCTCACAGCGGTCATTGCTTCCATTTCCACGCCGGTTTTCCAAATAGAACGTACCTGTGCTTGAGCAACAATCATCTCCATTTCTAACGTAAACTCAACATCTACCCAATCCAAAGGAATGGGATGACAAAACACGATCCAATCCGCGCTTTTTTTCGCAGCCACTATACCGGCAGCTCTAGCAGTTTCCAGCACATTTCCCTTGGGCACTTTATTTGTCCGAATCAATTCTATGATCTGATTGGATACTTTCAAAGTTCCCTGGGCCTTTGCATAACGTAAAGTTGAAAATTTGGGGCTCACGTCAATCATAGCTAATTTCCTTGTTTATATTTTCTATGGTTATATATTTTTAAGATTGTTTTGAATTAATAATACTTCTTTCAAATTTTTTGGGAATTTTTTTATCATGACACAGAGGATAATTGAATAATAGACGATTGAATGCGTCATTGAACGCGTCAATGAATTTTTTTGAATTTTTTGGGAAATTTTTTTTGAAACATTGAATGTAGGGATTAAAAAAAATATAAGCTTGACTTTTAGATACAGCCTGATTATATTTAAAATAACCAATCATTTTTTTGATTTATCATTTATATATAAATTTTATGAAAAGTCCAATCAAAAGCCCAGCCAAATTGTCAGTAGATGAATGCGATATTGTTATGGATTCTATTCTGGACATTGCTTTTATTTTGGACAAATTTGGTAAGGTTAAATATGTCAATAAATCAATTGAGACAATGCTAGGGTTTTTGCCGCAGGATATTATTGGTAAATCATTTATCAAGTTTGTACCTGGTAAGCATATTATGAAATATTTGCTCAAGCTCAAAGAAGTATTTAGCAAAAAAGAAATCAATTCATTTATAACGCAAGTCTATGATCATAACAACCGATTGGTGGATGTCGAAATCAACGGCAAATTGATTTCTTACAATGATAAATTGCACGCGCTTGGATTGATGCGGGACATCAGAGAAAGACTGCAAACAGAAAATGAACTATCCGAAAGCCGCGCCAGTCTACGTGTAGTGCTTGAAAACTCACCTTTGGGAATTTGCGTTAGTACCATACAGGGAAATATTATTGACAGCAATCAAACTATGCGATATTTATTGAATATACCGTCCCGTAAAAATTTAAAGCAAATAAATTTATTGAGCTATCCGCCTTTGCAACAAAATGGCTATGCGGAAATTTATCAAGAAGTGGTTAAAAAAGATCCAGATATTTTGTCCCTGCATATCTCTTCAAGAAGTGGTGAATGGACAAACAGCAAGAAGTATGGAAATATTTTATGAAGCGGGCCTCAAAGGCAAAGTTTTTTTGTCCACACATATCATCCCGTTTCAGGATAAAGACAATAATCTTGTGAAAATTTATACTTTTATGGAAGACATATCTGACTGGAAACACAGTGAAGCTGAGCTAAGCAAAGCCAAAGCAGTCGCTGAAAAAGCAAATCAAGACAAATCAGAGTTTTTGGCCAATATGAGCCATGAAATTCGTACTCCATTGAACGCAGTAATCGGCATGACAGAATTGGCATTATTGGATGATCATTGTGTGGAAAGAAAAAGCGATTATTTGTCTATTATCCGAGATTCCAGCTTGCATCTGCTTCAGATTATTAATGATATTTTGGATATAGAAAAAATTGAAAATAATAAATTGGTCTTAGACAAGAATATTTTTCGTTTTAGAGATATTTTTATCCACATAGAAAATACATATATGCATGAAATTGATGCAAAAGGATTGTACTTAAAAATTGATATTTCCGATGATATTCCCGATCTAGTAATTGGTGATGAAGTAAGGTTTCGTCAAATACTTTACAATTTAGTTAGCAATTCTATCAAGTTCACGGATAATGGCGGTATTCAAATCTCCGCCTGTCTTGCAGACAAAAATAGTAAAGAAAGTGTATGGAAAGTCAAATTAACAGTGCAAGATACGGGTCGCGGTATTTCTGATGATCAGCAAAAAATTATTTTCAATAAATTTGAACAGGCTAAGGAAAGCATGACTCAATCGCATGGTGGTACAGGTTTGGGCTTATCTATTGTAAAACAATTGGTGAAGTTGATGAATGGCGATGTGTCTGTATATAGCGCAATCGGTCAGGGTTCTACTTTTTCCATGGAATTTTTATTAGATTCTGTGGACTCATCCATGGCAAAAAGAGTTGTTAATGAAAACGAGATTCCAGAAACTGATTTATCCCCTTTACATATTTTATTGACTGAAGACAATCCTATCAATCAAAAAGTCGCTAGTGCTATGCTGCAAAAATTGGGTCACACTGTGGATATTTGCTCCAACGGCAAAGAAGCCATAGAATGCCTGACGCTCAAAGATTATGACATGGTATTTATGGATATTGAAATGCCGGTTTTGGATGGTATGTCAGCGACAAAAAAAATCCGGTCTGAGGTTTGCGGGCAGGACAAAAAAAATATTCCCATTATTGCGATGACAGCGCATGCGCTAACAGAAACAAAAAATCTCTGTTTGCAAATGGGCATGAATTATTATCTGTCAAAGCCAATTAGTTTGCAATCATTACAAAAAGCGATTTTAAAAACTAGAAATCAAGCAAAAATCATGTAAAAAAACATCCCCAATTCTAAATGATTCTTTTTTGTTGGTATTGTTTTATCTGTTCCAATGAAAAACCTATTTGCGTGAAAATCTCTACATTGTGCTCGCCATGATCCGGCGCGTTGAGTCGGTAGCTTACCGGCGTTTTTGAAAAACGAAACGGCGATCCTATTTGCATTACCTCACCAAGTCTGGGATGTTTCATCCGTACTACCATACCGCGCTCATTCAATTGTGGGTCTTTCAATGCCTGGGCCAGATCATTTACCGGAGAGAGGCACAAATCCGGATCCATGAAAAATTGTTGCCAGTGATCCAGGTTGAAATTGGCAAAGAGTTGCTGTACTTTTTGTTCCAATACACTCAGGGTATTTGTATCTTGCAAATCTGCTTTGGCGTATTCTTCTAAACCGCATTTAGTTAAAAAATTTCTGAAAAATCTTTCTTCTAATGCTGCCAAAATAACATACTTTTTGTCCTTGGTACAATAAACTTGATAATTGGGGAGTGCTCCGCTCAACAACCAATTGCCGCGCTCCGGTATTTTGTTTTGTCCTAGATAATCAGCCAAAAGCAAATGCTGCATTGCAAAAGCACCGTCCATCATGCTAATGTCCAAAAATTGTCCTTTGCCATTTTTTTCCCGCGCGTACAATGCGGCCAAAATGGAAGTTAATGCTGATAATGTGCCTCCGCCAATGTCTGCAACCTGCACACCAGGAATAACGGGAGCACCATTGGCTGGACCAACTTGACTTAAAAGACCGGCAAAAGATATATAATTGCCATCATGGCCGGCCAGGTCGCGGTAAGGGCCAGTAGCTCCATAGCCTGAAATAGAACAGTAGATCAACCCTGGGAATTCATCTTTCAAATCATCATAACCCAGGCCCATCTTGGCCATGGCACCAGGCCGAAAACCTTCGACAACAATATCAGCGTCTTGCAATAGTTGCCGGAATATTTTTTGTCCATCAGGCCGTTTGATATTCAAAGTGATGCCTTTTTTGTTGCGGTTGACTAGTTGATACAAATATGAATCCTGTCCGGTGCGGGCTTGGTAACGGGTGCCGTCTCCGATTTTTGGATTTTCAATTTTGATTATGTCCGCTCCCATGTCTCCCAAATACATTGTTGCCAGAGGTCCTGGTAAAAGCAAAGATAGATCAATAACTTTTACTCCGCTCAAAGCTCCGGTTGCTGTCATTTTATATCTCCTTATAAATTTATTTTATTTGTGTTGATAAAAACAATAAATAACTATATCATTTTTTTGGGATTTACCCATTCGTCAAATTGGTTGCCGGTGATCAATCCCAGTGCGATACCTGCTTGGCGCAAAGTGGTATTTTCGGCAAAAGCTTTTTTGGCGATAGCGGCCGAATTTTCATAGCCAATATGTGGGTTAAGAGCGGTTACCAGCATTAGAGAATGCTCAAGATTGTGTTGGATTTTTGCCATATTGGGTTCTATGCCAGCCACCAAATATTTTTCAAAAGAGCCGCAAGCATCTGCCAGCAAACGCGCCGAGTCCAGAACATTGAATATTATCATGGGTTTGTAAACATTTAGCTCAAAATGACCATTCATTGCTCCTAGAGAAATAGCAGTATCATTGCCTATGACTTGGGCGCAAACCATTGTCAATGCTTCTACCTGTGTGGGATTGACTTTACCAGGCATAATGGATGATCCCGGTTCATTGGCCGGAATGGATATCTCGCCAATGCCGCTGCGTGGTCCGGAAGCCAAAACACGAATATCGCTGGCTATTTTATGAAGAGCAATCGCGAGATGACGCATTGCTCCCGATACAGCAGCCATCGCGTCATGAGCAGCCATACCGGCGAAAGTATTTGAACTGGGCGTAAAAGCATGACCAGTAAAATCAGCTAGATAATGAATTGCTTTGGCACCAAAGTCTTTGGGAGCATTGATGCCGGTGCCGACAGCAGTACCGCCCAAAACTACGGACAACAAATCATTATTTGTTGTCCGTAAATTGGCAAGACCATGTTCGAGCTGCGCGGCAAAACCAGAAAATTCCTGTCCCAGGGATAAAGGTGTCGCGTCCATCCAATGTGTCCGGCCTATTTTGATAATATTTTGCCATTGGTCGGATTTTGATTGCAATGTGTTTTTTAGTGTCTGGATATGATGCAATGTTCTATCATGAATCATTTTATACGCGGCAACATGCATTGCGGTCGGAAAAGTATCATTGGAAGATTGAGATTTGTTGACATCATCATTGGGATGCAATATTTTGTCAGTGTCAGTCAATTGACCGCCATTTCGTACATGGGCGCGGTTGGCAATGACTTCATTGACATTCATATTGGTTTGCGTGCCAGAGCCAGTTT
This sequence comes from uncultured Leptospiraceae bacterium, assembly GCA_964501965.1. GTDB lineage: Bacteria > Spirochaetota > DYNZ01 > DYNZ01 > DYNZ01 > CAZCVM01. Next base: position 5,022 of record CAZCVM010000157.1, read on the forward strand.
GCCATACAGATAAGGGAAAATGGTCATTCAATTCTTGATGCAAAATTTCATCGCATACTTGGCTGATCGCGTCCCTCTTTTGCTGCGATAAAACGCCCAGGTCACAATTTGCAAAGGCTGCGGCTTTTTTTATGTGACTATAAGCCTGGATTATCTCCAAGGGCATTGTTTGAAGTCCGATCTGAAAATGCTTCATGGATCTTTGTGTTTGCGCGCCCCAGTATTTATCTGCCTCAACCATGATTTCTCCCATGGTATCTTTTTCTATGCGGTAATCCAATATGAACTCCTTTTTTTTGCGTTTAGTTGAATTGTTTTTGTGCGCATTTACAATTGTAAGGCAAGGCGAGTGCCGTCCGCAATGGCTTTTTTTGCATCCAATTCCGATGCCTGGCCGGCCCCTCCGATCAGATGCAATGAAATATTTTTTTGCAATTGCAGTTGATGATAAATGTCAAGAACCGGATTTTGTCCGGCGCATATCACGACATTGTCTACTTGAAAAATCTGTTTTTGCCCATGACGTTGAATATGTAAACCTTGGTCATCAATTTTATCGTACTGGACGCTATCCAATTGTTGCACATTGCGCATTGTCAATGTGAGGCGGTGTATCCAGCCAGTGGTTTTTCCCAGTGCGCCGCCAAATTTTCCTGCACTGCGTTTGAACATGATTATTTGCCTTGGACTTTTATGAAATTCATTGCGGATATTTCCACCCTTATTGGTTTTGTGATCTATCTGGATGATGCCTCCCGGTTCAGATATTTCAGGATCAATGCCCCATTCGCGCAAAAATGCCTGTTTTTCAGATAAAGAATCATGGGATGGAAGACACATTTCCGGTGTTGATAAATGCAAAGCTGTGTCAAAGCCAATGCCGCCGCCGCCCAAAATCGCGACTTTAGAGCCGATGTTTTGTGGATGCAAAATTGCTTCCGGGTATGGGACTACCATGGGATGATCTTTGCCCAAGATATCCACAACTCTGGGCTCCACGCCCGAAGCCACGATCACTGTATCAAAATTGCCTTGCAATATTTTTTCTTTGGTGGCTTGAGTGTTTAAGTGCAGTTGTATACCTAGCAGGTCAATTTGTGTTTGATAATAGCGCAAAGTTTCGCGAAATTCTTTTTTGA
>CAZCVM010000158.1:0-6144 GCA_964501965.1 uncultured Leptospiraceae bacterium
AAATCTTTCGCATTTATATCACGCGCTGCAAACATTGGAAACGCTCAAGCCCAATAAAAATGCTCCTCCGGTTCAGATTTCCAGTCAACACATAGAACAGTACTTTCCTGCCAGTGTTGTTATGGATGTTTTTTCCTTAGTGGAAGAAGTCTTTCATGGCGATTTTATCCGTGCCATTGAAAAGCTGCATTTAATACTGGAGTCAGGCCAGCACTTGATACTCGTCATTGCTTCCCTGGCCAAGGAGATAACCACTTTGAACCACGCACGATTATTGGCAGAGCAGGGAATGACCGAATCTCAAATTTTATCCAAATTGAAAATAATGAAAATGAAGCAGCAAGGTTTTGTCCGCGAACTGCGCGTTTTTTCGAGTAAAGATATTTCCAATTTATTGTTTCAGCTTGTGCAAATCGATGAAAAATTGAAATCTGTTTCTGGTTTTGACGGCCGCGCTGAATTGGAAGCGGCTATTTTTCAAATAGTCAGCAAACGTAAGCAAAAGCTGGCACATCCTTTTGCCGGTCAGCGGTCGTTTGGATAACAATGCCATGAATAGGTGTGAGACCTTTATTGAATAGGTGCGAGATTTTTATAGAGACTTTTATCGAGACTTTTATTTTTTAAATAGTGAATAAAAAAAATGAATCACAATAATAATCATTAAAGAAATGGAGAAAATATGACTACAAAAACCACAAACAAAAATCAAACAATGCAACAAAAAACAAAAACCGCTTTTGGCGAGTTGTTTACAAGTTTTTTGCCGAAAGATATCATAGATTTTTTTAGTCCGAATGATTTGCAATCTTTCATAGCGCAAAGATATTCTTTTTTGGAAAAACGGCAAACTAATGAATTGAAAATCAATATTGACGCATCACCTGCGGGAGATTGGCAAAAAAATAAAACAATTGTGGAGATTATTTATCAAGATAAAATTTTTATTGTGGATTCTTTGCGCGAATTTTTTACTCGCAAAGGTTATGAAATCATCTGGGTCGCGCATCCAACTTTTGCCTTGCAACGGGATCCGAAGACTGGAAAAATTTTGTCCTTTGATAATGGGGACCATGTAGAATCGTATATTTATCTGGAGTTGGCCCGGATCAATCCGTCCGATCTGGCTTCATTGCGGTCAGAATTGGAAGAGATATATCAGGAAATTGCCGTTGCTGTAGAGGATTGGGATAGCATTCAGCAGGTATTTTTCAAAGAACGCGCTCATTTTTTTCCTTTGTCTGGAGAAAATGACCAATTGATTCATTTGCTGCAATGGATATTTGATCAAAATATGATTGTCCTGGGAGCTGCTCTATTGCGACAGGAATCTCAAAAATGGAAATTGAATCGCAGTTATGGATTGTTTCGGCATGATAAATACAAAGTTATTATGGAAAAGACTAGTAAAACAATAGCGCAAAAATATTTTTCTGTGCCGGATGTGCAGCAAGAAGGTTTTCTTTTTTATCATAGCCGGATTCGCTGCCGTGTTGAAAAAAATCCAGAACTAAATTTTTTATTTTTGAAAGGTGAAAGCAATGATTCATGGCTGGTTTTGGCTGGCGATTTTGCTACCCGTGCTAGGGCCGCATCGGTTGATGAGATACCTTTGATCCGGGACAGATACCAAAGCTTTATCAAAGACATGGGCAAGATTATGGGAACCCATTCTAAACGAATGGCCAGATCTATTTTCAATTATATGCCCATAGAAATGAAATTCGCGCTGCCCAAAAATGGATTTAAGGAAGTATTCAATTTTTTATCTCAGGTTTATTTTCATCAAAAATCAACATTGAACATCAGTTGGTTTGGTAAATATCGGTTTTTAATTGTTGCAACATTGCCTAGACAAAAGTTTTTCTCTTCTATAGTAGAAAAATTGCAAACACTGGCAGAAAATTTTTTTCCAGACAGTCAGGTCAACAATTATGTCCAGTATGAATCTGATACTATAAAAATGTATTTTATGGTTTACTTATTTGAAAAGACCGTTGCTCATTATCAAAAAGACGCTTATACATTTGTCCATGAAGCAGAACGCGCTTTATTTGATTGGAATGAAGAAATAACAGATATTGTAACGCGCCGGTTCAGTGGAAAGGAGTTGACAGATATTTTAGGGCTTTTGCGGCAAAGTGGTTTTGATCAGAACTACCAGAACAACAATAGCGTCGAAGAGGCAGTCGCGGACATTCCTTTTCTGATGAAAATAAAAGAACAAAAAGTTTTAGTGCGGTTTAGTTCTTTGGCAAAGAAACGCAGTCTCCGTTTGTTTACGAGTGATCATCTTGATATATCCAAGATCATGCCCATATTATCTGATTTTGGATTTGTCATTGAAAACCAAGTTTATGCCGGCTTTTTGTCATTCAACGCGCATTTGCATATTTTGTACATTGATGACAAATCCTGGCCGGTCAATCCAAAGAAAACTGCCGAGGCAGTGAGGGCCGTTTTTTTGGGGCAACTTACTTCCGATGTATTCAATTCATTGGTGATAAGCCTGGATTTGGATTGGTTTCAACTACATTTGTTGAAAACAATACGTTCTTATATGCTGCAAACAAGTGGCTCTTGGTCTTATTTGACGATCAATAAAATCGTGGTACAGTATCCGACATTTTTGGTCTCTGTAATCGATTATTTGGAAAGTCGTTTCCTTGTTGCCGACGCCAAAAAAGAACAGCAGGCTTTGCGTGCAATGGAGTCTACATTATCCAATGTCAGCTCTATTTTTGATGATCAAGTTTTGCGGCAATTTAAAGGTATCACTGAGTCCATCCAAAGAACCAATTATGCGTTGATGCGTAAAAAAATAGAAAGCATTTTGCCCATTGACCAGCAGGAAATTTATCTTTCCATCAAAATACAGTCCGCCTTAGTGCCGGTTTTGCCCGCACCGAGGCCTTTGTATGAGATCTATGTTTATTCCAGTCTGATGAAAGGCGTGCATTTGCGCGGCGGCAAAGTGGCCAGAGGAGGACTGCGTTGGTCGGATCGTCCCGATGATTTTCGGGTGGAGATATTGGGTCTAATGAAGACTCAAATGGTCAAAAATGCTGTCATTGTGCCGGTAGGTTCCAAAGGCGGTTTTATCGTGAAAAATCCAGCCAAAGATCGAGATTTGTTTCAAAAACAGGGAGTCCGTGCCTACAAAACATTTATTTCCGGACTTTTGGATTTGACGGACAATTACGAAGGTAAGAAAAATATTGCCGTAGATATGCCTGTGGCGGATGGCTTCGATCCTTATCTGGTCGTAGCTGCGGATAAAGGCACAGCCTCATTTTCTGATATTGCCAATGAGATATCCTTGAAATATGGTTTTTGGCTGGGCGACGCTTTTGCTTCTGGTGGTTCTGCCGGATACAATCACAAAGATTATGGTATCACCGCGAATGGAAGTTGGGAATCAATCAAACATCATTTTTATATCATGGGAAAAGATATTTATCAGGATCTGTTTACTGTTGTAGCGATTGGAGATATGTCAGGGGATGTCTTTGGCAATGGACTTTTGTATTCGGATAAAATCGAACTGCAGGCAGCTTTCAATCATAAACATATTTTTATTGATCCAAAGCCGGATGCGGCAAAATCATTTCAGGAGCGCAAGCGTTTGTTTCAGGAAGTCAAAGGCTGGGATCATTACAATATTTCATTGTTAAGTAAAGGGGGCGGTATTTTTTCACGAGATGAAAGAAGTATCAAAATTTCTCCCGAAATGGCCGCTGTGTTTCAAATCGAAGCCAAAGAATTGTCTGGTCCAGAGTTGATTAAATATTTGCTGTGCGCGCCAGTGGATTTGCTTTACAATGGAGGCATTGGCACATACATCAAAGCATCTTTTGAATCCCATGAAGATGCGGGCGACAAATCCAATGACCAGGTCCGCGTAAACGGGAGTGATATACGGGCCAGGATCATCGGTGAAGGCGGCAATTTGGGTTTGACTCAATTGGGACGCAATGAATACGCCGCACTGGGCGGAGCAATCTTTACGGATGCTTTGGACAATTCGGGCGGGGTGGATATGTCTGATCATGAAGTCAATCTAAAGATAGCGTTGGAGGATTTGCGGGGCCAGGGCCAGGTCAAGACAATGGCCGCCCGCAATCAATTGCTCAAAAAAATGGGGGATAGTGTGGCCGCTCATGTTTTGCGCAACAATTATTTGCAGGCGTTGGCAGTTTCTTTGGATCAGATACGCAGCCGCAGCAATATTTATCCTTTGTTGTCAGCTATGGATTTCTTGGAGCGCGGCAAACTTTTGATTCGTGCTCAAGAGGCCATACCAGATAATAGTGTATTGCTGGACAAAGAAAAAAATGGTATACCTGCTACAGTATTGGCCATATTGTTGGGTTATGTGAAAATGTATTTGTATGATCACCTGCTTGCTGATTGCGAATTTGATCATGAGCAATTTACGGAAGTATTTCATTCGTATTTTCCGCCGGAAATGGTAAAAAAATACCAGGAATCTTTGTCAGGTCATAAATTGAAAAGAGAAATAACTACTACTGTGATGACCAATAATATTGTGAATATTTTGGGATCAGGAGCATTGTTTGAAATTTCCAAGAAACCGCAGGATCACACAAAGATTGTGCACAATTATTATTTGTTGAATATTGCAATTTCCGGCATTGAATTTCGGAAAGGGTTGTACGCAAAGCAGGGCCAGATATCAGCAGATTTGTTTCATGGTATTTTGATGGATCAGGCGGATTTTTTTAAGCAAGGGATTATTTTTCTGCTTATGTTTGATATTGCGCTGGATGAGAATTTTTTGCGCAATCTCCAGCAAATGAACAAGCAAATACTTGATCTGGTTGATAAAAAAAAGAGCAACAATTCTCCTGGCAATAATGATTTGGTTTTTGTTTTGACTTCCGGGTTGGATCAAAAGTACCCGGCATTGGCGCAGATCGATGAAAAAATAAAACGCTTTTTTTATCAAAGTTATTTGCTGCCGATTGCTTTGCGGGCGATTTTTGTCTGGGAACAAATAAAGCAAAAAAAATCTGTTAAGAGTTTGAAATTGATTGATATAGCGCAAATGATTTTGTGGATTGAGGATATATTGGAAATTGGCTCGTTGAGACGATCCATTTATTTTTACCAGGTAAAAAATGAATGGGAGTACGATTTTCAACAAAAATTATTATTTCGATTGAATGATTTTGAAAATCAAATTTTGCTTTGGGCTGTTGGTCGCAGTATCGATGATAGTAAAAATGAACAAAGTATCATTAAAGAACTTGTTGCCAGCAAAGATCAATTTCCAGAAATAATTTCCGAAAAGGAAGACCTGTTGTATTATGAATATTTATTGGAAAAAACATTGGGTAAAATATTGCAGGATAAGGACAGATGATCAAGCAAGAATTTAATAATAATTACTAATAATTACTAACAATTATCATTATGCTAAGAAATGAAAGGAGAAGAATATGTTAGCACTAAATCCAGCAACGGGCGAAACAATTCGTGAATACGAAGAATTGACAGGTGAACAAATTCAGGAAAAAATTGAAATATCCTATCAGGCTTTCATGGATTGGAAAAATACCAGCTTTGGGGAGCGCGAAAAATACATGCTCAATGCTGCCGCACATCTGCGCGATAAAAAAGAGGAATACGGCAGCATCATCACTCAGGAAATGGGTAAACCCATCCGGGAGGCTATTGCTGAAGTAGAAAAATGCGCCTGGGTTTGTGAATTTTACGCGCAAAAAGCGAAAGAATTTTTGGCGGATGAACCAGCTCAGTCAGACGGCAAGGAAGCTTATGTGGGCTTTCGACCATTGGGACCAGTGTTGGCAATAATGCCATGGAACTTTCCTTTTTGGCAGGTGTTTCGTTTTGCCGCACCAGCGTTAATGGCTGGCAATACTGGTTTATTGAAGCATGCTTCCAATGTGCCTGGCAGCGCAATGGCCATTGAAAAAGTTTTCCGAGAATCTGGCTTTCCTCAGAATGTTTTTTTAAGTTTATTAATTGGTTCTAAAGCAGTGGAACAAGTGATTGCCCATGATAAAGTGATGGCCGTGACTTTGACTGGTAGTGAATGGGCTGGGATACAAGTTGCGCAAACAGCAGGGCGTCACCTAAAAAAATGTGTTTTGGAATTGG
>CAZCVM010000159.1:0-6140 GCA_964501965.1 uncultured Leptospiraceae bacterium
TTCCTATGTTAATAAAAGATATAGGCCCAAAAAATATGCAGCAGTTTTTTGCCAAAGTTTGGCCGGAACAAAATTTTTCGCAAGCCAAAAGCGGCAAAAATCATGGTTCTGTGCCGGCTTTTGAATCAGCTATAAAGTTTTTGCAAAAAAAGGAATCTTTTGCCGGTATTCAGGTGCAATGGGCGGGATTTTTGGTGACTTTGAAAAATGGTCTAAAAACGCATGTTTGGCTGCTGCATTGGCAGCATAAAAAGCGCCGTTATTTTGTCCATATCAATATCGCCGATGAAACTGTGGGTTTGTACCAAATGCCGGTGATGGTATTTATCAGAAGCATAAATTTGATATACCGGCCAGCCTTGGATTTGTCAAAAATAGATGATTTGTTGACCAGATTCGTTTATAAGGGGCATAACCGCATGGCAATTTCTGCCCGTGAAAAGCAACTCTTGTTTCATGAGCCATTTTTTTATCAAGGCCAGCCCATGAATGTTCATGATTGGCTGAAAAATTTTTCTGGTATGTTTTTGGCTAATCGCAAATGGTTGATTTTGGATCAGGAAGCTTTGTCTATGGATCAACACCAGGATTTATCCGCAAAGGAGATGACGCTTCTCAAAACGCATTTGCGGCAATTTTCCTATACATTTACAGCAGGCGATATTGTGGCCTATTTGCCGGCAAAGAGTCAAAACGGTAAGCGGTTGCGCTGGAGTTATTTTTTGCTGAAAAAAGTGCTCGGTCAATGGCGTGTATATGGTATGGGTGTGGAAGTTCTTTCCACAGGAAAGCAGGGACAGGATAACCCGGATGAGATTATCTGGTGATAAATTTTTTTTGATATATATTCATTATTTGCGATGGTTCATCATTCATAATATTTGCGGGAGCAGGACATGTCCAATAAAAATTTATTCATAAGCGGTTATCTTGACCGGATCAGCAAGCAGTTTACGCAAACTGATGATCAACGAATGAATAGAAATCTTGCTTTTGAGATATTTTCCATTTCTGCGCTTCTGGATAAGCCGTTTCAGGAAGTGTATGACAATATAATCATCAAAGGTTCAAAAGACGGGGGCATAGACGGTATCTGGTTTCAGGATCAGGGCGAATACTATGATATGCATGTTTTTCAATGCAAAAACCAGCAAAGTTTAAAACCAAATGAAATTGATAAATTTCGAAATGATTTTAAGGAACTTTTCATCGACGGCAACAAGGTCGGGAAAAAGAATATTGGTAATTTGCTTCCAAAAATTGATGAATACAAACAAATTACAGAACAAGGAGTTATCATAGAAACAAAACTCTATTTTGTTTTTAATGGCTTAAAAAAAGACTTTCAATATGCGAATAATGAAAGCACGTATACAACTTACCATAGCCCTGATAGCAATTTTTTTATAAAGGACTCTGATGATCTATATAATAGCATTTCCAATCTTGCCAAAAAAAAGAGAAATGAAATCAAGTTTATCTTTCATCCCGAAAAATCCAACATATCACCTATGGATACACAGGGCATTTATTCGTTTGCAATCTTAAATGTTAAAGCTGCTAATTTTAGAATTAAAGCTAAGGAATTGTGTGAACTCATGGTTCATGAAGAAAAGATGAATGATTCGGTTGATATGCTTTTTGAAGAAAATATCCGTTCGTATTTAGGGATAAAAGTTCGTGCGAATAAGCGAATGAATGAAACTATCAATAAAAAAGAAGATTCTGTGTATTTCCCTTTTTTAAACAATGGAGTAACATTGATATGCGATGAGTTGCAAATTCCCAAACAGCCGCAGAATAATATGTATCTGCTTCCTGTAGTAAATCCGCAGATTGTTAATGGACTCCAAACATCCTGGGTGCTGTATGAGAATTACAAAAAAAATCAATCATTGTTAGAAGACGTGTATGTAAATATTAGAATATATGAATCCAGAGACAGAGAATTGATTGAAAAAATAACGGATGCGACCAATACACAGACACCTATAAATTACAGAGACAAAATAAGCAATCGGGATTTTAACAGATACACGAAAGAAATATTTGCCAACAACGGCATAAATTATATCATTAAGCGCGGCGAATTTTTTAACAGAGATAACACTAAATACAGTGATTCAATAGAAAGTGAAATGGTTTTGAAGTTTTGGTACGCCTCATTTTATGAAGAACCGGAAACTGCAAAAAATAGCGTTTCAACGGTTTTGCAAAGAATTTTTGATTCCACTTTTATAGAAAATCATCCTCTTGAGAAAATATTTAACGGAGACAAAAATTCACCAGTATACAATCAATTATTGATCGCATATAAGATATACAAGTTTATCCAATCACAAAAGCAAGCTTCTGCCGTCAAATACGATTTTATTAATTATGCTGATGAATTGCTTTGTTATTCTATATATAAAGAAATTGATTCCACATCTTCGACCTATAAAGAAGAAATTAAAGAAGAAATGCTCAAAAAGGCTTACAATAAGGCATTGGAAAATATCGATTTGATTTTAAGAACTGAAAAAGGAAAATATGACAGGGCAGGGAAAAATTTTTCATACAATAGTTATTTTAAAAAGCCTCAGTGCCGTATTGATTACAACAATTTGACAGGAATTTTGGAGAATGAATCTATTGTTGATTATTTAATGAAGGAAAGATGAATGCAATTATCGGGAAAATGTTATCTGTATGCATATCCCCAAAATAAAGAGACCGGAGATTTATTTATGACTTTGAAAAATAAACTAAGAATTGTCGAAAAAAATATTGAAATGAATACTGCGCAATGAAAGTCCTCAAAAATAATAAATATTTTTACGGAAAAACAATTTTTATTCCAGGAGGCTCAAAGGGCATTGGAAAAGAAACCGCGAAGATGCTCGTGGAGTTTGGTTCCCATGTGGCAATATTTGCCCGGGACGAAGATAGCCTGGGTGTCGCGTTTTCTGAAATGCTTGATCTGAAAATTCATCAAAAGCAAAATATCGCGTATTTTGCCGCTGATATGACAGATGAGCAGGCTGTACGAGTCGCGTTTCAAAGCGCGGTCAAAAATATGGGTGAGCCGGATGTGTTGATCAATTGTGTAGGATATGCCTATCCCCAATATCTTTCCAAGCTTACTGCGCAGGATTTCCAAAAAAATATGAAAATCAATTATTATGGTCAATTGATTCCTACGCTGGCGGTTTTACCGGCCATGCGCCAACGGCAAAAAGGACAACTAGTTTTTTGCAGTTCTTTGCTTGGTTTTTTGCCCATGATGGGATATACCACATATTGTCCGTCCAAATTTGCTTTGATAGGTTTAGCAGAATCAATGCGTCATGAATTGAAACCGGAAGGCATTGATATTTCTATTGTGTATCCGGCAGACACAGACACTCCTGGATTTGCCGCAGAAAACAAAACAAAACCTCGGGAAGTAGCCATTATGTCCGAAAAGGCAGGATTGTACCTGCCTCAGGTTGTTGCTCAAAAAATGCTCACTGGTATCTCTCGCAAAAAACTGCATATACTTTTTGGTATGGGTAAGGTTTACTGGAGATTGATGCGTTTCTTGCCTGGTTTGACTCGCTGGGTATTGGATCGTGACTTAAAAGCAACGCGCAAAAAAATGAACGATAAAAGCTAAGTGCTTGACGCTATTTTTTGATTTGCGTTTTGGTTTGGATGATTTGAATTTTGAATTCTTTTCCGTCCCAGTCAAAAGGTTTGCTTTTAAGTAGTTTTTGCCCCTGATAAGTATAATTTTGCCGCAAAGGTTTAGGCTGATCATACAATGATATGGGGCCAATTTCCTGGATTTTTTTATCGTCTTGCACAAAATAAATGGTGGCAGAAATCTGATAAATGTCTTTGTCGCTTTTATTGGTTACTTTGTATTCGAGAAAAAATGCAGATTCATTCGCTTGCATCGGCAGTGCTTTTACCAGAGTCCCGTCAAAATCTAAGCTGTGGGTATTGGGATTTTGTTCTACGAGAACTTTGTTGCTGGCGCAGGAGAACAAAGAAAACAAAGTAAATATCGAAATCAAGAGTATTGCAAATTTGCTATTCATTTTTTATTGCCTTTCAAACTATTAAAAATCCATTTCTATCTTTCTTCAATGTGCATTTCCTGGAAAAGCAGTCTTTGTCTCCGGTCATAATTTTTTTCTGGTTCCACTTTGTAACGACCGGTAAAGCATGCTGTACAAAAACCTATATCCCTCTGGCTCGCGCTAAGCATGCCTTCTTCGGACAAATAAGACAGCGAGTCAACTCCGATAAAATCGCGTATCCCTTCTATGGAATGGTTCGCGGCAATGAGTTCCTCAGTGGTGGGTATGTCAATACCATAAAAACATGGGAATTTTGTCGGTGGTGCGGATATTCGCATGTGCACTTTGCGGGCACCGCCCCGTTGGAGCATTTTGATAATTTTTCTGGACGTTGTCCCGCGCATAATGCTGTCATCAACGAGAACAATGTTTTTGTCTTTTACTGCCGCAGCAATAACATTGTATTTGATTTTTGCTCCAAAATCGCGTATTTTTTGTTCCGGTTCGATAAACGTGCGTCCAATATAATGACTGCGTATCAGACCGCTGGCATAGGGGATCCCTGATTCTTGACTATAGCCTATGGCCGCGACTACTGAGCTGTCTGGAACCGGAACAACCAGGTCCGCGTCCGCTGGTGCTTCACGGGCCAGTTGACGGCCCAGGTTGACCCGAAAATTGTAAACAGACTCTTTGAAAATAAAGCTGTCTGGCCGGGCAAAATATATGTGCTCAAAAATACACAAGCTTGTATCCTGATCCGATTTTTTTTGGCCAAATGGATAATAGGATTCTAGCTTGCCGTCTCGAATCACTGCCATTTCACCGGGTTCAATATCGCGGATATATTGCGCGTCAATGATGTCCAAAGCGCAAGTCTCTGACGCAAAAATATAGGATCCGTCCAATTTGCCCAATACCAGAGGCCGAAAACCATGCGGGTCTCTCATGCCGACAAGCATATTTGTGGTCATAAGTAGAAGAGAATACGCGCCCCGTACTTCGCGTACTGCCGCAATCACAGCTGTTAAACTATCGCCCTGGTCATGTTTTGCCATAAGGTGGACAATGACTTCTGAATCAATGGTGGTATGAAAAATGGAGCCTTGTTTTTCCAGTCTCTGGCGCAAAGTGTTGGAATTGGTAAGATTGCCATTGTGCGCCAGAGCAACCGGACCATGGTGTGTGTAAACTCGCAATGGCTGAGCATTGCGGTATAGCGACGCTCCAGATGTAGAATACCGGTTGTGTCCGATCGCGCTATACCCTTCCAATTGAGCCAGTTTTTTTTCATTGAATACCTGGGCTACCTGACCCATGCCCGCGTACCGGAATAAATTTTCGCCATTGGTCGCAGCAATGCCGGCTGATTCCTGGCCTCGGTGTTGCAGCGCGTAAAGTCCCAAATAAGCCAAATTGGCTGCATAGGTATGATTGTGTATACCAAAAACGCCGCATTCCTCGCCTGGAATGATGCCTTCGCGGCTGCGTTGGCAGCGGCGACCGGCCAGCGCGATTTCTTCTGTCATGCCAGGTGGGTATGGGTGGCAGGCTTTTGTTTGCCCAAAGTCTTTTTGATCTGGATGTGATAAATGGCTGTTATTATTTTTCATGCTTGTTTTTATAGTTTTTTATATCTTTTTTGCTGAAGAATTTCCAGTAATTTTTTTAAGTAATTATTTTCATTTTATTATTTTTTCATTTTATTATTTTAAATGATTATTTTTAAGAAATATTTTTAATACATATTTTCATTTTTTCATTATGTTTTTTTAATTGCGATTTTAAATAAATAAGGTCTTTTATATACCTTCTTGCGCGGTATCAAAATATTTTTTTAGTCCATTTTGCCAGATTTGCGTCAATTCACTCAACTGCTCCTGTATCCAAATTTTATTATCTTTTTTTAGCGAGATAGATAAAATAGGGTTTTGAATGGTTTTTCCCAGAGGAATAAACTGGATTTTTTCTTTTTGGCATATTTGGTCTATAGAGTCACGCTCTTTTGGCTGGTAAACAATGAGCGCGCTCGCACTAGTTTCGCCAAATAATATAAGATCCGCAAAAAATGGATCGTCATTTTTCAGAGGATAC
>CAZCVM010000160.1:0-6057 GCA_964501965.1 uncultured Leptospiraceae bacterium
GACGGGGCTGTCAATTTGTACAAAATCTGGGCAAAGGTTCCCGGATTGAAATGGATATATATCAGTCGCCTGCATTTGGACTATCACACAAAATTGGCTGGCAATCCGCCCGGTCCCGCTTATTTTTACATCAACAATTTGTATGGATACATTAATGGCGCGTCATTGCGCGGCAAAGTACGCACCAATTTGTACAAAAATATGCCAGCAGGTCCTTTATTGGTCCAGCTTTCGTTGACCAATTTGAAACCAGAAAAGTTTGTTTCAGCCGGAGCTTATGGACCTATCAATTTTCGACTGAATGTCCGTTCGACAAGAGGTTTGCGTGATATTATGACAACAGCTCATGTTTCCATGAAAGATTTTATTTTTTCTGTGGATCAAAGCCGCAGCCGGCCAATGAATTTGAATTTAGAGGCAGGGATTTTTACGGCCATTACAAACAACATGAAAAATATTGCCGTGGACATACGAAAAGTTGGATTGGATGTTTTGAATAGAAAAAAAGCACCAGCAGCGCGTGTCGCTATCAACGGCAAAGTCGCATTGCGCCAAAAACGTTCCGGACCGGACATTCAAGGCGGCATTGTTATAAAGGAAGTATTTTTTGATCAAATGAATTTGTATGATATTTTGCCGGACGCAATACGGCAGGGTTCGCGACGCAATGAACAACCGCTTAAACATCCTGTCAACTTGCAGGGAAAAGTAAATTTTGCAATGGCCAATCAGAAAATAAATTCGGATGGATCATTCGCTTTGAAAGTGCCGACATTTGATGTCCATGATTTGCTTATGTCTTACAAAATTGCCATGGATCAGAAAAAAAATATCATTGATATTCAGTATTTTCAGATAGAGTCTGCTGCCAAGCATTTGTTGGCCAGAGTCACTGGGCGTTTAGCTCCGGAAAAAGTATTTGACGCGAAAAAACGGGTCTATGTGACCAAGCAAATACCGGATATTCACGCAATGGTAAAAATTCAATCACCAAAAGACGCCCAGGGCAAAAGTAAATTTTTTACAGTGTTCCAGCCAACCCCGCAGGACAAGTTGGATATTGCGGGAACGATTTTGCTCAATGCGCATTTCAAGCCGCCCATTGCTAAGGGTACATTGAGTATACTGGATTTTTATTTTACAGATGGCAAATACACAAAGGTCAACAATTTGAATATGAAATTTCCATTTGAAATGAATCTGGAATACCAGAGATCAGCGTCCAAACTGGACGTCAGTCAGGCGGATGTAATATCCAATTTCAATTTTTCAGAAAAGCCCAATTTTACTATAGAGTCTGTGGAAGCCAAACACCCGGCAAGAGAAAAGTCGTATCCCTACATTAAAGATTTCCGCGCTCTTATGTTTGTGCGTGACAATACTTTTGAATTGAAAAAATTGCAAGCCCTGGTTTTGGATGGACAGCTAATCGGCAAAGATACTTTGTTTTATCTCGGCAATCTGCAGCCGGAACAAATGGAATATCAATTGAAAATCAACTTGGTCAATATTGATATGGCAGCGTTAGATCAGACATTGGTCAAAAAGCAAAAAGAGGGCGGATTGTTGTCCGCGTATGTCAATCTGGCCGGCCGCAATCCGGCAGCAGCTGACCCAAGAGGGTACATTATTGTTAACAAAATAGGCGGAGATATTGCTGATCAATTGTTGCGGGCACTGAATGAAAGAGAAGGGCAGTCAAAATTGGGTTTGGCGCAGCCGATCGTTGGTATGGCGACAATACCCAAGTCATTTGAATTTAGATTGGGAGACGGCAATATTTATCCCAAAGTAAAATTTTACCGCAAGGCAGTGGCTTTGATCGGTGATTTGCATCCGGAAGAATTGACGTACAAAAGAATACCCATACAAGAATTTTTGTCCGGTATGAAATAAGAATAAGAAAAAGAAACAAAAAATGACAAGCAAAATAGAAAGCATATTTAACAGTATATAGCACTAAAATGGCATAAAAAAAGCAAGTGATGAGGTACAAGATGGATTTTTCAACAAACAATATATTAAATTGTCAACAAAAACGCAATCCGCGATTTTTGATCATGTTTATATTTCTGATATTTGGTTCTTTTTTATTTTCAGGGTGCGGCAAACAAACATGTTCTTGTTTGACAATCACGCCGCCGGATATTACGCTTACCGGACCAAAGACTTCGGTCGAACGGCAGATCATGGGCAATTATCGGGAAATTGAAAAAGATGCATGGCTCATGTCTTCTGCCAAGGGCACGGGAGGAGAAACTATATCCAAACCGGGTCAGGATAGCGCGAACCAAAAAGAGAACCGTATATTTCGGGCGTTTGCCATTATGGAAAATCATCGCGTAAAAATGCTGGATTATCAGAAAAAAGGAATCATCGGGGAAAACAACATGGGTTATGTGGCCAAGGTCAGCGATGAACTGGACAAAGAGGAAAGCGCTAAAATAGAAATATTGACCATTGTTCGAGATGTGAATCGGGCCCGAAAAAGTATGTATGAAATATTGCTGCAAGATTTCAAAGCTACACGGCTGACTTTGGATGACATTGGTAAAAAGTTTGCCCAGAAATATCGAAATGCCGCGCCCAAAGGATCTCAGGTACAAATGGACAATGGAAAATGGGTCACAAAATAAAGCGTTAACAAAATAGAGCGTTAAACGGAATGTAAGGGTACATATATGAAGAATAAATTCTTTTTTTCAAAGCTATGGATTGGATTGGCGTTGTTTCTGGCTATGGGGATACTTTCCTGTGGACGCAATATCAAAGAAGATTTGATAGATTATCGATACACATTGTTCAATGAATTTGGTAATACCGCGAATGTTGGTAAGGTTATCCCATTGACAATTAGTAAGTCTGCGGAAATGGACGGAATTGTATCTCCGGACGCGCGCTTTTTGTATTTTGCGACAAACAAAAACGGCAATTTTGATATTTATGTTCGCGGCATGGGGGATATTGTTGAAAAGGCTGTAACCCAACACGCTTCAGACGATACTCAGCCTATGATTTCGCCGGATGGCAAAAAATTGATATTTGTTTCTTTAAGAGATGATCCTTTGGGTGATATATTGTTTATTGAAGCGCAGCCGGAAAAATGGCTGACCTCAGAAGGAAACGCGATTGAAGAATACGGCGGTCCGCAAAATATCGGTGATCTAAAAAATCTCACCGAAGTGCGCAATGAACGCAATGTACGTTTATCCGTGCGAGACAAAGATCCGTTATGGACGCCGGATAGCAAATATATTTTGTTTGTTTCCAATAGAGGACCCAAAAACAAAGACAATCTCTGGATCATGGACGCTAATGGAACCAACAAAAAACAATTGACTTTTCAAGGTGCTGCGCAGCCGACTATTTCTGCCAACGGACAAAAAGTCTTGTTTATATCCTACCGTGACGATGCCAACGGCGAAATATATGAAGCCGGCTTGAGTACTCAAAATACATTGTCACAAGTAAAAAGATTGACCAATAATAAAAAAATTGAAATGTTTCCGCGGTACTATGGAACGGATGACATATTGGTTTTCACAGAGATTGGCCGCGACACCAATGACAGCAACACTTTGGACCTCAACGACAATAGTGTATTGATGTATTGGAACCGCAAAAATAATGATATTTATCCTTTGACCACAGAGATGAACAACTCATTTGGCGTGCGTTTTTACAAAAAATTGTTTCGAGAAGAAAATGTATTGGTATACACTTCTTCACAGGATAAAAACCTCAATGTATCCATAATACCGGAAAGCGGTATTATTCCCAAAAGAAAAAATATTGTATCCCAATATCGACTTGCGCAACAATATTTGACCGGTTATGATGATGCAAATCGTTATATTCTTGGATTGCGGCGTACCAAGGATTTTCACAAAAAAAGTTCTCTGGCATACATTTTTATCCCCAAGGCATACATGGACATTGCAAATTATTATACAATGCGCGGCGATAAGCGTACTGCTTTGGACTATATTCGAGAATTGGAAAATTTGGGGCAAAAATCAAGCAGCTTTAGTATTTACCGTGTCCTGGCTCAAGCTTATCGGATTCACACAGGTGATCAAAAAAGCGGCAGCAGTGCCTGGCAATATATAGATACAGTGATAGAAAAATTTCGTAGTGATAATGCTGCCAAAATCCATGATTTTCCTTTCCAGCCATACAAGGTTTATGATTGGAAAAAAATGAATAAAGTTCGCATGACCAAAGAAATGAATGTATTGGCTTTAATGTATGAAATGGCCGGCGATTTTGCCCTGGAAAAGAAAAAAATAGATTTAGCGGTTGCCTATTATGAAAAAGCTTTGTCTGTTCACCGTCGCTATGTTTTGTATTATCCTTTGATTATGAAAATTGGCACTATTTTATATGAGAAAAAAGGATACTATTATACCAGAGATACGATGCCTCGCGCCTGGGAATATCTTTTTGAAGAAAACCGAGCTCAAAGTCAAATCAAAGCAGCAGATTTTTTGATAAGTAAGAGATATTTGCAAGAAAAAAATTATTCATTGGGATTGAGGAAAATAAATAATTTTTATCAGAAATATAAACAATTTAAAAGCACAGCCAGGCTAAGGGATTATATTGTTAGCTATTATTACTTGATGACAAACAAGATAGATCAGGCCGGAAAAGGCTTTGAGGCTGTGTTGAAAAAAACGCATCGCACAGAAAGAATATTTTTTCAGACATTGTATTATCTGGGTCGTGTGCATGAAATCAAAAAAAATGAAAAACAAATGGTGACCTATTATATGCGGGCTATTGGACGCTATGTCCGAGCGTTCAAAAATCCCATTTACCATGAAATAAAATTTAAATTGAGCAATTATTTTGATCAACAGGGACGTAGTTATGAAGTAGCCGGACAATGGAAAAAGGCTTTGTATCTATATAAAAACTGGATAGAATTGATGCATCAAATTAATATGTTGGGATTGAGTCAGAAGCTGTACAAGGAAAAAGGTATTGATGCGCATACACGTTTTATTGACGCCAGTATAAAAATGGTCAATGCTGATAAAGATAAGATTTTGCAGCAAATAGAAAAATATAATGTTAAGAAAAAAATTGAAATGGCACGGGTAACATACAATACCGCTTATCTGTATGGTGCCGCTTATTTCAATCAAGAGTACGCATTGTTGGTTGATCGGGAATTGAGACAGTCCATGCGAGAAGATATCATACAGCTCAATCCTTCTGGGGCCATTGAAGAGTTCTTATCCTATATGCAAAAAGCCAATGATGAGCTCAAGTGGGTCACTTATATGGATGAGGAATTTTTGGAAGCATATCTGATGCAGGGTTTTATTTATTCGCTTGTTGAGGTCCGCAGAGATCAGGACAAAAAAGATTACAATGATATTTACAAAAAATATTTTGCGGATTATTTGCTGGAAGAAACAATCAATATTTATACGAAGGGTTTATCCATTAATGATGAAACTAGTTATCCTAATATGGAAGGAAATTTTTATCTAAATTTGGGCAATTCTTATTATATACTGAGAAATTTTGGAAAAGCATTGGAATCCTACCTCTCTGTTTTGAAATACAAAAACAATTTTGCGAATCAATACCAACAGGCATTGTTTTATTTTCATATTGGTTATAGTTATTGGCAAAATGGTCAATTGAAACAAGCAGAAAAATATTTCTCTTCCGTTAGAGGCATTTATCAAAACCTTTTGGAAAATGCCGATAAAAATCGTAAAAAAGAAATTGAGGATATATTGTTGCGAGTTGATCAATATGTCGCGCTGATCAAACGCGAGTCCGGTGATTATGACTCAGCCATTGCCTATTTCAATCAACTTCTTTCTATAGTACGCAATAAAAAAATACCAGGAATGCCGCTGGATCGGGTGTACCAGGAATTGGCGTATTGTCATTATGAACAGGGCGATTATGATCGGTCATTGGCTTATTTGCGTTTATCAAGAAAAAGCCTGGATAAAGCAACAAATGAAGTAGACACTTATTATCCGCTTCGTGTACGAATTTTGAATATCCGCAACAAAATCGGTTACAAATTTG
>CAZCVM010000161.1:0-6051 GCA_964501965.1 uncultured Leptospiraceae bacterium
GGAGGCAGTATAATGGAAGAAATACAATTTCCCCGGCGTTTTAAAGCCCAAAATGAATCCGCAATGGACAACGATAAAAATTCTTGGACAAATGTGCCCGCACTTTGTGAAGCATTGGGATTGGATATGTCTTTGTCACATCCGGCCAATGAATTGTCCCAGGGGCAAATAGCACGTTTATGCCTGGCCCGGTCTTTGTTTTTGAATCCTGATATTTTGTTGCTAGATGAGATAAATGCTTTTTTGGACTCGCAAACCAGCAATAATGTCTATCGGCAAATCGATCAATTTTTGGATCAGGGTAAAGCGCTGGTGCTTAGTAGCCATGATCACAATCTGCCCCCATACTTAACCAAACGGATAATACAAAGGATCAATGTATAAATGGCGCCATATCTGAGTTTTGAGCAATTTAGTTTTGTATCGGTTTTTTTGCTGATAGCTTTGGTTTTGTCCTGGTCAACACAATTGGATA
Organism: uncultured Leptospiraceae bacterium; assembly: GCA_964501965.1. Lineage (GTDB taxonomy): Bacteria > Spirochaetota > DYNZ01 > DYNZ01 > DYNZ01 > CAZCVM01. Next base: position 476 of record CAZCVM010000161.1, read on the forward strand.
TGGGCCGCGCGATTTTGTGGGCGACTTTTCGCACTGTAGTCCAGCTATTTGCGTTGGGATACGCTTTGTTGTGGATTTTTGCGCAGAACAATCCTTATCTGGTGATGGTGATTTTTGTTTTTATGACCATTTTTGCCGGACAGGCTATTGCAGAGAGACGCGATAGCCAAAACAGCAATAATCGAATTGGCTTTGGTCTGTATTTTTATATATCATTTGTGTCGATTTTTTTTTCAGGCGCGCTAATATTGTTTTTGGTCAACAATCTAGTCATACAAAATGAACCCTGGTACAACGCAAAAATTTTCATTCCTCTGGCTGGTATGATTTTGGGCAATGCTATGAATGGTATTGCTTTGGCAATGAATAGCTATCTCAGGGAAATGCAAACTCAGCAGGATAAAATATTTACGATGCTTTGCTATGGCGCAACCTTAAAAGAAGCAACTGTGGATATCCGTAAACAGGCCATTCATCAGGCATTGATTCCGCAGATCAATGCAATGCTTTCTGTGGGCATTGTCTTTATCCCGGGTATGATGACCGGCCAATTGCTGGGAGGGGCAAAGCCGGTGCAAGCGGCTATGTATCAGATTATTGTCATGCTCATGCTTTTGGCCGTTGTTTTGTTGGGTTCTATTTGCGCGCTAGTTTTATTGCAGAGGCATTTCCAAAAAGTATAATATTGGTTTTTGCCTATAGTTTGTTTGTACCGGCGAAAATTTATTTATTGGCTTTTATATAATGATAATGCTTGGATCGCTATCATTGCAATCCTTCCATATATTGATCAGGAATGTCTTGCGGCACAAGAGTCAGCAGGTCATTTTTTGTTATGGTTTTTTGACCGCTTAGACGATTTGCCTGTTCCCTGATTATTTTTTGAAATACATTGCGCATGGTGCGGCCATTTCCAAAATTGTTGTCTCTGGCCTGATAAATGACATTGATTAAGTTTGTAAATTTTTCATTGGCTTCCGTAGTCATTTGATAATGTTCCTTTTGACAAAAAAGCAAAAAGATTTTTTTCAATTCATCCGGTGTGTAATCCGGAAACGTAAAAAAATTGTTGAATCTGCTTTCCAGACCTGGATTGGAATGAACAAATTCTTTCATTTCATCAATATATCCGGCAACGATCACAACCAATCGGTCGCGGTAGTCTTCCATTCTTTTGAGCAGCGTGTCTATAGCCTCTTTGCCAAAATCAGAGCCATGGTCTGATTCTCGGTTCAGGGCGTAAGCTTCATCAATAAACAGCACGCCATCCAAAGCATTTTGGATCGCAGCATCTGTTTTGATTGCGGTATGGCCAATATATTGACCGACTAAGCCCATACGGTCCGTTTCAACCAATTGACCGCCTGTCAATAAGCCCATAGCCCGAAACGCTCTACCAAGTATCCTTGCTATGGTTGTTTTTCCTGTGCCTGGATTGCCGGTAAAAACAGAATGATATCCCACAGATGTATGGGGCAATCCTTGTTCTTGCCTTTTTTTCTGAATCTGCAAAAAATTGATCAGAGTACGTATTTCATTTTTTATTTCTGAAAGACCAATAAGACTATCGAGTTCTACCATTATGGATTCTAATGATTCATCCGCTTTTTCCGGGGCAGGATAAGTGTTGAAATTTTTATCAGTGGTTTCAGGATTTTTATTCATTTGAGTGTTTGAATGATGATGGGAAGATGGGTTTGCTGATGCTTCAGAAGTCTGATTGGTATGGGGTGTTTTATTAATGCTGTCTTGTTGTTGATGGAATTTTTTTGTTTCTCCAAAAAGCTCGCGGTGCAAATCTCTTGTCTTGATTTCAATTATATTTTGGTGCTGTCGATTGAGTATTGGATCTGCTTTGGTCAATGCCAGCCAAAAACGAAAAGCGAATATGCGGATCGGATGAGAAAGATTGACGACATCAAGGCTGACTCTGTTTTGCTGGACTTCTTCCCGAGCCAAACGCAACATAGGGGCGTATAGAAGTTCATCAAAACGCAGGTATTTGATGAAAAAATCTTTGAGAAAAAAAGTATCTATGTCCGAAATATCAAAATCAATCCAGGATGACATGACTGCGAGTTTAACCAGCAGACCATCCATGCGGTTTTTTTCCGTAAAATAACGGACTGAAAGATTTTCATATTCCAATGTCAATTCATTGGCCAAATCCTGAATGTGGGGTAGGATAGGGGTAGGCATTTATTGTTCCTTTTTGACGGGCGCGTTTGGATTGGATGATTTGACTTCACGTAAAACTAAGGGCATCGTCAAATCAATGGCTCCCCAGATGGTATCCACTTCTTTTCCATCTACTAAAAAACGAACACCTTTGAATTCTGGCATATTGGTCAATAATGATTTTGTCAGCCCGTAGAATAAAAATTGTTCTTGTTCCTTTTTTAGCAATTTTATTTTGTAAATGTTTTTTCTCAGGTCTATATAGATGATTTTTTCGTGTATCCATACGCGCCGCAATTGTGTTTCAGACGGAATGGCGCGAATAGTTCCAGCTTTGGATGGCCGTGTCGCAAGTTCATTGAATATGGCTCTTACTTTCTCGGTATTTTTTTCATAAGGGTAAATTTGTCTTTTTGTCTGTATCAAAGATGTCATATCTTTATCCGGCAAAAAAAGAGTCACATCTATTAAGTTGGTTTCTTCATTGAAGGAGGGCGTAATCAAAGAAAAAGGCTGCTTTTCGGTAAAATAGCTGAAAGCGGCCAGGTCAAAAATAAATAAAAAAACCAATAAATACGTCAGACGTTTGTGATTTTTTATTTGTTGTTTGATATTTGCGAAACCAGTGTAAAAAATATTGATAAGAGATTTGTCTGATTTGGGTGCATTTTCTTTCATAGTATTTTCCTCTATAGCATTCTACTCGAGCATTCTACTTGGTTTTTTTTATGATTTATCTTTATTCATTTCTTGCTGCATGAGAGATTTCTGCCTTCATTTTACGATTGAGTTTATCGTATTTGTAAAAACCAATACTGGTTTTTACGCCCAAATGTCTGGCGCGAACTTTTTTACGGATAAGCGGCGCGGGCCGGTATTTCAAATCTCCCAATTCTTTAAAAAGCGAATCCATCCAAGACATGACCACGTCCAAACCGATTCTATCGGCCAGCTCAAAAGGCCCCATGTCAAAGCCAAATCCCAATTTCATGGTTTCATCAATACCTTCCATGGCTGCAACACCTTCCATGGCAATATACATTGCTTCATTGAGGAGCGGGACAAACATCCGTGAAGAAATAAATCCAGGGTATTCATAAACTTCTATGGGTTTTTTGTTTAGTTTTGTGACAAATTGTGTGGCTGTTTGAAAAGTTGTTTCATTCGTTTCCAGGCCGCGCACAACCTCCACCATAGGAATTTTTTTTACCGGAACTTGAAAATGCATGCCAATGACCCGTTGCCGGTAGATCAATTTGCTGGCAATCTCTGTGATACTCAAAGTGGCTGTAGAAGTAGCAAACACAATGGACGGATCCGGTAGTATTCGTTCTGCTTCCGCCAATAGCAAAGATTTTATGGATACTTTTTCTGGTAGTGCTTCAAACAAAAAATCCACATTCTTAAAATCTTTGATATTGGTTGCGGTTTTTATTCGTGATAAAATAGCCCTTTTTTCGCTTTCTGTCGCGCCCCATCTGGATATTTCCAAATCAATTTCTGATGCAATGCCTGCTTTTGCCTTGTCCAGATTTTCCTGATCTTTTTCCAACAATACGACTTCCAATCCTTCTGCCGCAATCAAATGGGCCAAACCTCTTCCCTGGGTTCCTCCGCCAATAATTCCTACTGTAGCTACTTCACGGATTTTTAAGTCTGGTTCTTGTGAATCAGGATTTTTTTTTAGGTCTTTGATGTTAAAATTTTGTGCCATATTTATCTCTTTTTTGTCTTTTTGCAAAAAATTTGTTGTAAACTATGTTTGTCAATGAATAAAAGGAAATTATCTTTTAAATAACTATATTGATCCTTAAATAGTACAAAAAAAATAGCAGGATTTGTCTTTAGAATGGAGCTTTTTATGGTTTTTAGAAAAAAAATCTTCCTATTGCCAATATTGGCAATCTCTCTGACGCTGGGACATTGCGGCAAAAAAAATCCATTGCCGGATCAAGCCGGATCACATCAGTATTTTTTGCAGTACTTGGATATTTTGCACAAACATTTGCAGCATGGCATGGTTGCGAAAGAAAATTCTACGGATTGGGCCCAAGAGAAAAAAGAAATCCAGGCCCATGTGTTGCAAGAAATTCGAGAGCTTCTGGTTTATTTGCAAGAAAAATGTTCTACCTGTGTGGCACTTGGTCAGATTACTATTCCTGCCAAAGAAAAGAAACTGTTTTGGCATAGGTACAATATGCGTGTTCCAGCCATTTTATTGGCCACGCAAAATTTGGAGTTGGAAAAGATTCCAATGATGAAAAAGCTCACTCAGGCCCTAGTTCAGCCCTTTTTACAAAATAAATCAAATCAAATAGAAAACTCGTTAAGACAATAGGTTTTCTATATTTTGACTGCGTATCCCAGATGTCATGGCATTTGTGTTGGACCGGAAGTTTTCGATCATGTCATTTATTTTGTTTGTTTGTCCGGTTTGAGGCAATCCCAGTGCAGCGATATTTTCAAATTCTATGTTTCTTTTTTGCATGAGCTTTTCGATATTCGAATAAATATCTTTGATCGATAGCTCTATTTTTATGTTGGCATTTTCTAAAATTTGGTGCATTTGGGCTTTATCAGCTCCTTGCAGCAAAGTAGCTTGATTTTCCATTTGTAAATATTGGGCCAATACCGGAGCATCTTTTTGGATAACAGCCATGATTTCCTTACCAGAACCAAAATTTTGGTTCAATAAGCTTTCGATAGTTTTGGACATTTGCTGTTTGCCCGACAGATCTCCTTGCAGTTGTCGCAAATTGTTGTCGATATCTTTGCCGCTTTTGTTCAAATAATTGCTGATATTTTGCGTTAAACGCAATTCATCTCCTGTTTGGGATGTATTGCCTGCTCGGTTGTTCACTGAAGAATTGCCTGGATCCATACTTTCCGTTTGTGTTTTCGTGTTGCGTGAATTTCTTTTTTGTTGCAATCTATTTGCTTGATTCACAAGCATTTCATTGTTGATTTCCATAGCTTGACCTCCATTTCTTAGCTCGGAACATGGATGCAATCATTCATCCATCTGTTTCATTCAGAAAATCGAGAAAATTGTTTTCCCAAAATCTATGTTCCTAGGATAACGAGTCTAGCAGACTCAGTTTCTTGAAAATGATTGTACCATTCTTTTCCTAGAATATTATTAATAGTATCGGCATATTATTTGTCAAATAAAATTTTTTTAATTGAAATGGCAAGATGTTTTAAAAAAAAATCCATATTTTGTAACCACAAGATGGATTGCAGGGGATTTTAAGGATTTTGCTATGGATTTTGCTATAAACAAATTGAACAATTTAAATAAATCGAATAATGTAAATGATTTGAATAAATGGGCCGAACAATACGACAAACCCCAATCCATGGATCTGTCGGACATGAGAAAAATAGCCCAGTCTTTG
>CAZCVM010000162.1:0-6036 GCA_964501965.1 uncultured Leptospiraceae bacterium
AATCGTGCAGGCGCATTTGTCGATACCTGCCGAGGTGGATATTGAAACCAATGAAATTGTTGCTGCCCATTATGGCCGCACGCATGGTGATCCGATCAAAGCGATTGGTCTTTGTCTCCAAGAAATAAAAAAAGAAATAGAAAAAGAACTGGGACCTGGAGGCGAAAACAAAATCCATATTCCATTGATCGCCACTACCGGCAGCAGCCGGGAAATTTTGGGTGTATTTTTGGAAACCGCAGGCGTATACAATGAAATCATTGCCCACACAGTGGGAACAACCTTTTACAATGAGGACATTGACACCATTTTTGAAATCGGCGGCCAAGACGCAAAATATGTTTATCTGCGCAACAATGTGCCTATCGATTATGCTATGAACGAAGCCTGTTCTGCCGGCACAGGCTCTTTTATTGAAGAATCTGCTTCCGGAGACCTCAACATCCCTAGTGCGCACTTGATTGGTGGCATTGCGGCTCAATCAGAAAAGCCTTTGAAATTTGGAGAGCATTGCAGCGCATTCATCAATTCTGATATACGCAAAGCAATCCAGGCTGGTGATACAAAAGAAGATATTGTCGGCGGTATAGTTTTTTCGATTGTCTCCAATTATCTCAACCGCGTAGTGGGAAACCGCATGATCGGCCAAACCATTGTCTTGCAAGGCGGAGTAGCCAAAAATCACGCAGTGCCATTGGCTTTTGCGTCCATACTCAAGAAAAAAATCATTGTACCACCAGACCCTGAATTAATGGGCTGTTTTGGCGTCGCGTTATTGGCCAAACAAAAAATGCAAGAAGGGTTTCTCCAGGAGAATGACTATACTATAGAAAAACTAATGGCCAACAAAATCGACAAAGGAAAAGAATTTATTTGCCGTAGCTGCGAAAACAATTGCCCAATCAGCACAATCATTGTCAATGAACACAAATATTTTTTTGGCGGTCGTTGCGATAAATATGCCAACCTGCGCAAAAAAAGAAATATTGACATAGATGCCATTGAAAATCTAAAAAATATTTATGATCATCTAATGTTTGAAAAATACGCAGCACCGGCTTTCCTGGAAACTGGGAATAAACAAATATCCCAATCTCAAGATATACACAACAACGCATCCAATAACAAAAAAAATATTTCGGTTGCGATACCAAAAAATTTCACTGTGTTTGATCTGTGGCCATTGTATTCCTGGTTTTTTTATGAATTGGGAGTGGAAACAGATTTGGTGGGAGAGCTCTCACCCAAAGGGGATGAATACATTGAAGCTCCTTTTTGCTTTCCAGGCGAAATAGCCCATGCTACAATGGCAGCCGCATTGGAACGAGACGCGGATTTTTATTTTACACCGCAAGTTAAATATTTAGACACATACGAAAAAGACAGTCATGCGACATTGTGCCCCATTGTCCAGGGTCTGCCTTACTATTTCCGATCTTCCTTTCCTGTGGACGAAAAAAAAATACTCAAACCAGTGATTGATCTCAAGTCCGGCCCGCAAAAAGCTGCTCATTCTTTTGGTGAAATGGCCCAGCAAATGGGATTCACTTTTGAACAAGGCGAAAAAGCCTTTTTCAAAGGTTTGAATCAATACCAAAAGATGCGTGAAGAAATGACTGCCATTGGCAAACGAGTTATTGAAGAAGCCAGACAAAAAGATGAAATCATCATTGTTCTTTTGGGCCGGCCCTACAATACTCTGGCCGATGAAGCCAATATGGGCATTCCCAGAAAACTATTGTCCCGAGGACACCGCATCATTCCCAATATATTTATGCCGGTGGACAAAGAAACCATTTCTGACAATATGTATTGGTACTGGGGCCAGATCAATCTCAAATCTTCGGTTATTGCAAAACAAGAAACCAATCTATTTCCGGTTTATATTTCCAATTTTAGCTGCGCTCCCGACTCTTTCATTTTGCACCAGATACGCTGGATCATGGGTTCTAAACCATTTTTGATACTAGAGTTGGATTCTCATACAGCGGATGCCGGAGTGGATACCCGTATTGAAGCTTTTTTGGACATTATTCAAGGGTACAAATCCAAAGTAAACGAGATGCACGATAAACGCACTCAAAAAAAACTACGCGTTGTATTGAATGGCCCCAAAACACACATTGTGGATTCATTTACCAACGAAAAAATCAGTCTCAAAGATCCCAGAGTCCGGCTATTATTTCCTTCCATGGGAAATATGGCTTCTGAGGCAGTGACAGAATCCGTTAGAAAAGAAGGCATTCATGCTATTACTTTGCCGGTACCAAATCTTAAAACAACCCAGCTAGCGAGGGATGTATCCAGCGGGAAAGAATGTATCCCTACTCTTATCACTTTGGGCTCCACATTGGACTATTTTTATAGCAACCCGCCCCAAAAAGACCTTTACTATTTAGTGTTTATACCCAGCACAACCGGACCTTGCCGCACCGGTCAATATGGTCCATTTTTTGACAGAGTATTTGAAACACTGGAATACAGCAATGTAACTACCCTGCCGCTGAACTCAGACAATTCGTACAATGAATTGGGATCTGGAGTATCCAAACTGACCTGGTGGGCTTTGGCGGTTTCTGATTATTTGAAAGACGCTCAAACATCCTTACAGCTTCTTGCGCGCGATCCTGACGAAGCCCAAAAACAATTTGACCGGATATGGCAATCCATACGGCCTTCTTTCAACAAAGGACCCAAATATATTTTGAAAGCTATTGCCAAAGCCGCCGAACAGCTCAAAGAAATACCCATAAAACATGATGTGCACCAAATGAAAAAAGTGCTTATCGTCGGCGAAATTTATGTCCGACGCGATGATTTTTCCCAGCACGAATTATTGAGTATGCTAAAAGACCGCAATATTATGGGAAAAATCACAGGCATCACAGAATGGGTCAACTACACCACCTATACGAGAGAAATGCTTTTGAAAAAAGACCTCAAAGGCGTTCCCAAAATATATTATCCATTCAATCCCAAGGTGCGTGAACTTATGGTGCTTTATATAGAAAAATGGTACAAACGCCGTGTTGAAAAACAAATACATCGTTTACTTAGTCCTACAGGATTGATCCCTGAGGTACCGGATGATATGGATAAAATCATGGCCCGAGCCAATCAATTCACGGATATTGAATTTGAAACCGAGGCCACTATATCCAGCTTAACGGCTGCGGAAGCAAAAAATTATGGCTATAGCGGAGTCGTGGTCATTGCTCCGTTTGCCTGTCTTATTGGCCGGCTGCTCAAAGCTGTGGTTACTCCGTATATGCGCCAGGATGGTTTTCCGATTATCACGATAGAAAATGACGGCGAGACATATCCACCGAGTGTACGCAATCAACTAGAAATTTTCATGCTCAATGTTTTACGATACAACAAATCAGGAACAAAAACATCCTCCAACAATAATGGCAATGGTCATAAACAAAAAACTGCCACGAAAAACAAAAAAACGGAAAACAAGAATACTGAAAACAAAGAAAGTCAAATATTAAACAAATAAAAATGAAAGTAGCTGTAATCCAAAAAGAAATATCTCCGCATTATTCCTCTCTGGTGCAAAAAGCATTGGAGGAAAAAGACTCGATCATTGTCTTGCCGGAGTATTTCTATTTTGATCCCAACTGGAATGATAAAACAAACGCTGTCTTTGCTGCTCCTGCTGCATTGCAAAATCTACAGAATTTAAGCAAAAAAAATAATAGCTTAATCATAGCCGGCTCGGTTGTGGAGCCTTTGCCGGATGATAAAAAAAAATGGCAAAGTCTACCGCTCAAAGAAAAAGAACAAATCCCGATATACAACCGGTCCCATGTTTTTTATCAGGGTAAACACCAGGGAGTTCATACAAAAATGCGTTTGTTTCAAAATGAAAACAAATTTTTATTCTCCGGCAACAAATTGGATATTATTGAAACTCCAATTGGATATCTTGCCATTTTGATTTGTGCGGATGTCCTCGAACCAGGCATATTTGACAAAATAAAAAATCTATATGACAAAAAACAAACACCAAGTGGAAATCAAAAACCCTTTTTAGGTACTTTTTGTCCCACCACATCACCGCGCAAGCAAGAAAACGAACAAACCAGAAAACAACGTGACCAGGATATTTACGGTTATGGAGCCAAGATTACACAAGCTCCTATTTTTAAGTCCTGTTCTATAGGCAGCATTCGCGGCAACCCTATCCAGGGCCGATCTCTAATCGCCTTGCCGGATGGCGTCATTGTCAACGCCAAAGATATTGACACCGAAGAAGTATTGTATCACGATTTGAATATTCCATAAAATCCAAAAATAATTGCAAAATTGAAATCATTAAATAAAAATATAAAGTAAAAATATAAATTAACAAAATAAGTTCACAAAAAAACAAAAAGAATATGCTAAAAATCGGTACCAGAAAAAGCAACTTGGCCCTATGGCAGGCAAACCATTTCCGCGAAAGTTTACTGGCGATAAATCCTGAGTTAGAATTGGAAATCATCACAGCAGAAACATCCGGCGATATTTTACTGGACAAACCTTTGGACCAGCACACTGCGCATGAAATGGGCATTGACAAAGGATTTTTTACCAAAGAACTCGAAGAAATGCTTTTGCGCGGTCAAGTGGATATGGTCGTACACAGCCTGAAAGACCTGGCAACACAGATGCCAGATGGTCTCGAATTGGCAGCTATATCCAAACGGGCTGAAATCAATGATTTAATCATTACCACAGAACCCATTGCCGACACTATATATATCGGAAACAGCAGCTTGCCGGATTTGCACTCTATGCCGCGTCTTCATCAATTGAAACGTGTATCTCTGGGTACTGCCTCTCAAAGAAGAACAGCACAATTGCTGCAATACTACACAGACATCCACATAGAACTAATACGCGGCAATGTCAACACACGAATCCAGAAACTCTTGCAAAAAGACAAATTTCAATATGATGCGATACTGCTGGCTGAAGCTGGCCTAGCCCGACTAACGGGTACAGGATTGTTTGATTTTGATCAGAAACAAAATGATTCATACAAACAAAATGCCCACAACAATCTTAGGAGTGCCCAGCTATTCTGGGAAGGCAAAAGCCTTTATTTATATTCTTTGCCAAGTAGGTTGTTTTTGCCTGCATGCGGCCAGGGTTTCTTAGCAATCCAAATCCGCGCGGACAATGACCCGGCGAGAAAAGCAGCACGGCTATTTCATGATTTTAGGGAAAGTCTATTTGCTTATGCGGAACGCTCTTTTTTGCAAACATTGGAAGCAGGTTGTCACGCGCCGGTTGCAGCTTTGGCAATGGAGCAAAACAACCAATTTACATTAATGGGCAAAATTTTATCTTTAGACGGCAAGCAAAATATTTACGGCAGCAAAAATTTACCTGGATTTTTTGATCAGTGGAAAAGCCCTATATCTTTGGATAAGGATTTGGATATGAATATGGAATCCATAAAAAACCCAAAACAACAAGTCGAAGATATGGCCAAATCTTTGGCAGAAGAATTGCTGCTCAAAGGCGGCAACAAACTGATTTAACCATTATGTCTATTGCCACACCATACAACCAGATAAGACAAGCAATTTGGACTAGACCGGATTCCTTGCACGAAATCATCCAAAACGTTCACGACACAAATGATTCAGCGACACAAAAAATCCAAAGCATTTTAAGCCAAAACAATATTGATCACATCCCGACCATTGAGCTTGCTTTGAATGAAAAATTATTTGCATCAAAAACAAATGAACTTTGGCCCCAAATAATCCAATCTGACATATTGCTTTTGACCTCCCCGTCAGCGATTTATTTTTTGAAAAAACAATTGGAAAAAGAACAACAGCAAATGACAATGCCAGACCATCTGTGCATTGGTTTTATCGGCGAAAAAACAAAACAAACATTTTTTAGCCTGGGCGGCAGCGTGCGGGCAATGTTGCTGCCGGAATCGGGCCAAGAAAACAGTACAGGTTTGGCCGCAAAATTGCAAAAATGGGTTTTAACCTCTGACCTTTTTCAAAACAAATTAATAAAACA
>CAZCVM010000163.1:0-6008 GCA_964501965.1 uncultured Leptospiraceae bacterium
TTTGTATCTGTCCATAATCAGAAACCGGCATAATACCTGCCAGTATCGGAATATCTATACCCATGCTTTGTGCTCTATCGCGAAAACGAAAAAAATATTCATTGTCCAAAAAAAGCTGGGTGATGATAAATTGGGAACCAGCATCAATTTTTCTTTTTAGATTTTCCAAGTCTTGTTCCATGGTTTTGGCGTCTGGATGTTTTTCTGGGTAACCAGCCACACCAAGCGCGAATGCGTCTCCGGTTGTTTCCCGAATAAATGAAACCAATTCATTCGCAAAAATTAGTCCGCCGGCAACTGGTTGGAAATTTTTTTGATCTTTGGGCGGATCTCCGCGCAACGCCAGAATATTTGCAATATTTTCTTTTTTATATATGTTGATTATTTCCAGTATTTCTTCTTTGGTAGCTCCCACACATGTCAAATGTGCCATGGTTTCCAGACCAATTTGTTTTTGGATTTCCACAGACAATTGCTGGGTTTTTTGCCTGGTGCTACCGCCAGCACCATAGGTTATAGAAACAAATGCCGGAGACAATGCTTTTAAGTTGTGCACTGTCTGGAGAAGATGCTGATAAGATTCTTCTGTTTTGGGCGGGAAAAATTCAAAAGAAAAAACAGTTTTATTTTCCTGTTTGAGTTGTTTGATTTTATCAGAAATTTTCATGAAATTTTTTCTCCATTTTGTCAGTTTGTCAATCAGTTTGTTTCATTTTTATTGCGTGTATCTATTGAGATTGATTCACCTTGGGCTTCAATCCAATGTCGGTTATGGGCTGGCCGGTGGGAACCGGTCCAGCGCTTCCAATAATGCTTTCATTTGCTGCATTGTGCCAATGGTAATGCGTATCCAGTCCTTTGTTTTTGGTTCAGAAAAATGCCTTACCCAAATATTTTCATTTTTTAAGTATTCGTACAATGACTGGCCAGATTGTGTTTTGTGTCCAGCAAAAACAAAATTTGCTAATGACGGCAATACGGAAAATTCCCTTTTTTTTAGGCCTTCCATCAAATAATCTCTATTGTCCATGATCATGCGCAAATTGGTTTGAAAATCTTTGTAATTGTCAAAAACCGCACTCGCCGCGATTTGTGACACTGTGTTCATGTTGTATGAATCTTTCAAACGGTAGAGTGCTTCGATAAGACCATTCGATCCAATCGCAAAACCAATACGCATTCCGGCCAAAGAAAAAGATTTGGAGAAGGTCCGGGTTATCAGAATGTTGTCATTTTGTTGTATCAAAGGAATACAGCTTTGCGCGCCGAAATCTATATAGGCTTCATCAATGATTAATAAACCAGGCAGTTTTCTTGCGAGTCCGGCAAGTGCTTCCGGCTGTAGAGCAATACCGGTCGGCGCGTTCGGGTTGGCTATAATCGTCATTTTTTGATCCCCAATTAGCGCGTTTGGATCAATTTCAAAATTGTCCATGGTAGGTATATGTTTTATCTTAGCCATGTGCATTGAGGCCAAAACTGGATAAAGGCTATATGTCGGATCTGTGGTTACTACAGTATCTTTGGTTTCCAGGAATGCTTTGAAAATTAGGTTCAAAACTTCGTCAGAGCCATTACCCAGAAATATTTCTTCCGGCTGCACTTGCCAGTGTTTTGCGGCCTTTTGTCGGACTAGCTTATGGTCATGGGACGGGTACAGTCTGATTTGCTCATTGATGGAATTCTGGATGGCCTGTATCACTGACACAGGCACAGCAAAAGGGTTTTCATTGGTATTCAATTTTATGGCATTGTCTTCCAGATTTTGTTCACCAGGAATATATGGACTGATATTTTGAACAGTATTATTCCAATACGGATTGCCGGCAGATTTTTTTTTCATTTTATGTCAGTTTCTAAATCCTTTTCATAGTTATTTAAATATTTTTATTAATATAGGTTTTATAATTGAGAAAATTTTTTTTGTACCATATTTACAATCATAGTAAAGATCACATACCAAAAAAAAAGGAAAACACGCAGGTTTTCCTTTTAGTTCATTTTTTTCAATTTATTTAATTATTTGAATTTAATAAATTTGAAAATTCTGGAATTAAAGCTTTTGCGGCTTTTTATTTCCAAGTGCCTTCTAGTTTTTTGAGTCTCTCGGCAAAACTTTCTGCCAATTTAGCTTGTTCGTTTTTACCGACTTTTTTGTATGCTGCGGCAACGGATGTCCAATCTGCGCAGGTTACATAAGGGTAGGCTCCTTCAATATAGTGCTTGGAGGAATAATAATCCATTTTGCTGCTTTTTTGCGCGAATAATGGAGTAACGACCAAAGAGCTGAGAAATAAAAGCGTTGCCAATTGCGCCATGATAATGGATGCTTTGCTGTTGGTTTGATTTTTGTTGTGTTTCATGTTCACCTCAATTTTTTAGTGTTTTATTATATTTTTTGTCAAATTGTGTCCAATAAATATAATGTGTTTCATCGATCTATGATTTTTCACATTATGTCTTATTTGTTTGAATCAACTATCGCATTTTTGTAGTATATAATATATTTGGTTATTTTTTCCAGCAGAATTTACCATTTTTGCTAAAAATTTAAAAAAAATATAAAAAAGCAAAAAAATAAAAAAAAGCCGGCATAGAGCCGGCTTTTGGTTCCAAAAAAATATTTTGTTGGAATATTTTTTTGGTCAGGTTGTAGAAATGCTACTGCACACCGAAAATGACTTTCTTTTTCAGATTGCGTGAAGCTACTTCATAAACCACTTCACAATCCTGGGTTTCGTTGTAACTAACTTTGATTACAGAACCGCCTTTTACCATGCCACCAAATTCTTTGGCAATGGCTATACCAGTCAATTCACCGTCAGCTGCACCAGATGCACCTTGCAAGCGTGCGCCTTTGAATTTTTCCAAAATAGTTTTTTGAGCCATTAATATGGCAGCTTCTTTGGCCTGAATTTTTCTTTTAGTTTTGTTTGTTTCACCTGCTTTGGCTACACCCATAGCTGTTGTGCGGAATGTATGGTCATCGATCCAGCCTTCTGTGCGATGCGATGTAGTTTTTCCGTCCAATGTGCCACCTATTCCTTGAGCGCAGCCTGAGAAGGCAAGAACCCCTATCATAGCTATACTAGCAAGCAATCCCATTTGTTTTTTCATCACTGAAATCCTCCATTTTTTATTATACCTATTGATTTATATGGTATATGGTACTTTTTTACATTAGATGAATCTTAGTTGCCAAAGTTCAATTAAAAAAAAATATAATTTGCAAAATATCTCATTTTAGCCAATTTTTATTTGGATGGATTGTCTGGTTCATCTGTTTTTTTTGGACGTTTTTTCGCATTATTTTGTTCATTTTTTTCATCTTGTGCTGCATGATCCATTGTTTTTGAGGTTTTGTCGATAAAAAATCGATTTGCATTGCGCATGGATTGCAAGGAAAACCAGAATATAACAGCAGCATTGGCAATATTCCAGAAAAAGGGATGCGCCTGGAATACTCCCCAGTTGAAAGTCAAATAACTTGTGTATCCAAGGCCAAAACTGGCAGCTAACAGATTGTAATGATCTTGAAATAAGGTTTTGAAAGATTCTGCAATTCCTTTGGATTGATCCGTTAAATAGCTTTCATTTGTGTCATTTGTATTATCAATGTCATTGGAATCATTATTTTTTGCTGGCTTGTGTGTGGCAAAATTTTGTTGATGAATGTCGAGAGCAAATATGCTCGGAATGATAAAATACAATATTAAAAAAGGAGCCGCAGAATTGAAAAACCAGTTGTTGTAGTTGTTACCAAAAAGATTGCCCCATAAAGGCATCCAGCCGCCCAATATCGAAGCAAGAACAAAAAAGATCATGCCCATGGTAAAAGGCATTCCTCCAAATAGAGAACGAAATTGGTCTTTGATGATGTTGGGGTAAGAAAAAACTTCATTTCTCGTATAGTTTTCTTTGCCATTGTACAAATCCCGATAATAGGATATGACAAATAAAAACCAGCCTAAAATGAGATAATTGATTAAAAAATATATTATTTTCATGGTTTGCTTCTTTGCTGTTTATTTTCTTGATTGTGGTGATATATTGTGATACCTTTTTTATTATACTCGTTCAAAGTATTTTGTGCTATTGTTGCTATTTTCCAATTCATATTAATACCTGAAAAAATGTCTGGAAAACATGCATTCAAAGCGTTAGTGACGAAAATGCCTCATGGAGGTAAAAACCATTGCAATACCGTGATCATCAGCGGCAGCAATGACTTCAGCGTCTTTGACAGATCCGCCTGGTTGAATGATGGCGGATATACCGTGGCGTGCTGCTTCATCCAAACCATCCCGAAAAGGAAAAAAAGCATCCGAAGCCAGCACAGCTCCTTTGAGCTGGTGATGAAATTGTTCGGCTTTGCTGACAGCAATTTTTACTGCGTCGACTCGGCTCATTTGGCCGGCCCCCACTCCGTAAATAGAATGAGGCCCGCCAATGACAATAGCATTGCTTTTCGTGTATTTTGCGATGCGCCAATGGAACAATAGAGAACGCATTTCCTGTTCATTGGGTTCATGTTGGGTAACGATTTTTAGGTCTATATCGCCGTACAATGATTCATCTTCTTCCTGGACTAGTATGCCGCCGCTGATACGTTTGAGGTCATACCTTTTGTTAGTTGCTGTTTTTTCATGTGCTTGCATTAATCGGATATTTTTTTTCTTGCTCAATATTGCCAAAGCTTCTTCAGAAAATCCGGGAGCCACAATGCCTTCCACAAAATTTTTTGCGATTTGTTCTGCTGTTTTTGTGTCAATGGGACGATTGATCGCAATGATGGAGCCAAATGCGCTTACCGGGTCACATTGCCAGGCTTTTTGATATACTTGATCCAGCGATTGATCCTGGCTGCCGATGGCAATGCCTGCCGGGTTGTTGTGTTTAATGATGCAAACACATGGTTCTTTGAATTCTTGCACAAAACTAACTGCTGCGTCAAAGTCCAGTAGATTGTTGAAAGAAAGTTCTTTGCCTTGTATTTGCTTGGCGTTGACCAGTGTGGCATCGGAATGGATTTGGTCTTTGTATAAGGCTGCTTTTTGATGTGGGTTTTCTCCATAGCGCAAATCTTGTACTTTTGTGTATGCCAATGTAAGATTTTTGGGATATGTGATTCCTTGTAAATCATTGAGGTATGCGGATATGGCCGCGTCATAGGAAGCAGTATAATTGAAGACTTTGCGGGCCAATTCAAATCTGGTTTCTGTGCTCAATGCTCCATTATTTTCATTCATTTCAAGGATGATTTTTTCATAATCCCTTGGATTAATCACCGCTGCTACGTGTTTATGGTTTTTAGCTGCGGCTCGAAGCATGGTGGGGCCGCCAATATCAATATTTTCAATGGCTTCTTCATGGGTAAAACCCGGTTGGGAGATTGTTTCAATAAAAGGATATAAATTGACTACTACTAAATCTATGTTTTCAATATTGTGTTCCTGTGTTTGCTTTTGGTGTTCTTCATTGTCCCGCAGGTAAAGCAACCCTCCATGTACTTTGGGATGCAAAGTTTTGACTCTGCCGTCCAGCATTTCCGGAAATTGGGTGAAACGGCCAATGGATTTTGCTTCCAGCCCCATTTCGCGTATTTTTTGTAAAGTTCCGCCGGTGGAAATGATCTCTACATTGTGTTTGGCCAAGTGGCTTACCAATTCTTCTAGGCCTGTTTTGTCCCAGACAGAGATTAATGCGCGTTTTATTTGTACCATCGGTTTGTTTTACCCCTTTATGAATATCTTGCTATATGAAATCAAAGAATGAAATCAAAGACACCAAAGACATACAACGAAACCTAGAAATAATTGCAACCGCAATTCCATTGTTAGCTGAAAATTTCGGCGCAAGATTATTTCAGAAACCTCGCCATCCGTGGCTCGGTATAAAACAAAAAGGAGAATAGAAGTATGGCAGACCCAAGAGCATTCATTAGTTGGACTGCACCCACAAAACTGGAGTGACAAAGGCAATTGAATATAGATTCAAGGCATAAGTAC
>CAZCVM010000164.1:0-5947 GCA_964501965.1 uncultured Leptospiraceae bacterium
TGCGGAGTCGGGTACGGAGTCCCCTTAGCCGACTGCCGCCCATTTTTCTTGATCTAGCTTTGTCCAGCCGGAAAAATCTGTCAAAGATTCTGCTTTGTTCTTGCATAGGGATACCTTGTCCCCAGTCCCGCACATGAATGAAAATCGTTTCAGATTGGATTTTTGTAAATATTTCAATTTTTTTTCCAGGATGACTGTACTTCAATGCGTTGTCAATAAGATTAATCAATGCGTGTTCCATCAATCGGGGATTGACTTTGATAGATGTTTTGCCTGGACAATTTACTTTGATCTCAAAATTTGCTGCCTGAGCTTTGGGTGTGCAGGCAAAGACAGCGGATTCGATAACCTGTTTGATTGGCACAATATCCGTTTCCATGGGATGCAATGAATTGTTTTGTTCTATTTTGCTCAACAATAACAGATCATCAATGATTTGATTGAGACGTTGACTATTTTTTTGAATGATTTCCAAAAAATGTTTGGCATTGTCAGGCTGATCCAGGGCACCTTGTAACAGAGTTTCGACAAAGCCCTGTATCGTTGTGATGGGTGTTTTGAGCTCATGTGATACATTGGCTACAAATTCTTTTTGTATGCTTTCCAAATGATGTATCTTGGTAAAATCATACAATACAATTAGTAAGCCCGGTTTTTGTTGCAAGCCGATAGAATCCAGAGTACTGGCCTGGGCTTTGATAAAGCGTTCCTGAAAAAGATCCGCGTCCAAAAAACTTTTGCCTTTATTGTCAGAATTGTTTTCACTATTATTGCCGGAACTATTGCCGTCAATTTCATTGGCAATATTATCCATTAAGAAAAATAAGCGGATATTATCTTCATAGATGCGTTTTTGAGATTTACGCGCTAGTTGGATAAATTGAATCATAGACGCGTTGCGAAAAATAGAATAGATATCCTTGCCTTTGTATTCGCTTTGTTGTTTGATTTTCATGCCCATTATTTTACAGGCTGACTCATTGATGATCAAGATTTTGTCTTGATCATCAATGGCGATAACGCCTTCAATCATATTGCTCAATAGTGTCTGATATTCATTTTTTTGATCGTCAATTTTTTTTAGCTGATCGTAGCTGCGTTTGGAAATGCGGTTGATCGCAATTTCCAGCTCTATAGTTTCCGCGTATTTAGTTTTGGGAGTAAAAAAGCGTATTTTTTCGATAGCTATTTGATTGGCATTATCAACCAATGTGAGTAGGGATTTGCGGATTAATGTCAATTGAATTTTGTGTGCAAAAATGAGCAGTAGGCCGGAAATGAGAAAAAGAAGTACAAATATGGTTTGCGCTTCCCAAATGGTATTGGCACGCAAATAGGAAAATACAAAAGCATTGACGGCAGTTATCAAAACTAGCAAAAAAATATTTTTAATAATATATTTTTGGCTGAGAGATTTTGTGTTCATATTGGGACTAATTCAATTTATTTTTTTTGCTTTTATTTTTTTAATTTTAAATTTTATATGTTCATTTATATTGATTTATTTTTATCAAGGAATGAACTCTTCCTCTTTCATGCGGTATCCGATGCCCCGCACAGTTTCAATGATTTGCTCCAATTTGCCCAGTTTTTTGCGCAATCCGACAATTTGCACATCCACGGATCTGTCCGTGATCGGATAATCCGGTCCTCGCAGGCTGTCAACGATTTGGTTGCGGGTGAAGGCCCATCCTGGCCGCATGGCCAATAGATGCAAAATCGCGAACTCAGAATAAGTCAAATTTAGGTCCTTGCCCATGATCTGGACTTTGTGTTTGCGTGGATCAATTCTTAAGCCATGCAACTGCAATACAGAGTTTTCATCTGGTGTCGGGTTTTCAACCCGCCTCAAAATAGCTTTGACACGAGAAAGCAAAACCTGTATGCTAAAAGGCTTGGTTATATAATCATCTGCTCCCAGATCAAGTCCTTTGACAATGTCTTCTTCGGATCCTTTGGCAGTGACCATGATGATAGGCAGAGTTTTGGTTTGGTTGTCATGGCGGATGATTTTGCAAATTTCCAAACCGCTCAATCCAGGAAGCATTAAGTCCAAAACCACTAAACTGAGATTTGCATGCCGTACAATAGATAAAGCTTCTTCCCCAGTTTTGGCTTCCCGTATCGGATAATCCAATTGCTTTAGATTGAAGGAAATCAATTGTAAGATATCTTCTTCATCTTCCACAATCAAAATCGGCGCTTTTGCCATTTTTTTCCCCAATTAATAATATAAATGCTATGTTCAAGCTCAATATACAGGACTGTGTTAAGATATTATTAGTTTATTATTTTTAGATAGTATTTTCGGAATAAATTTGTTTAGGCTGAAAAATATGTCAAGAAAGTTGCTGCGCTCAAATCCGTTTTGGTTATTGAGCTTGTGCAGCTAACAACAGGATTGGGCCAACCTCGCTTAGCAGCGAGGTCCGCCGGACATATACTTTTCAGATAAGTATATACCTTGGTGAGGAAACCGGAAGCTATTTTGTTTGCCGGTGATTTTGAGGGCTTTGAACAAATTATTGTTAATATGATCGATATAAATATGCCGTCCAGTGATGGCCAATTTTTCTGCAAACTCGATCAAGCCGATTAGGCCGCTGCGTTGAATGCGGCGGCAATTTTTGAAATTGAGAAAATATTTATTGTCCGTCAATTTGGATAAAGCCTGCTGATAGTGCTCGGCAATGTTTTCGAGCGCAGCATGATCCAGAATTTCTGGTACAACATATTCATTGTCCGCTACCATTGGTTTGGGAGCTTCCTCTGTTTTTTCATCTGTTTCCAGTGCGAAAATATTTGCTTTCATAATAGTAACTTTGTATTTCCTTTCTTTTTTTTCAATCTATGTTTACTTTTTTTCCATAGTATGCTTCCAGCAAAAGGCTTTGCATTTCTTTGATCATTGGAGCACGCGGATTGCTTCGACCGGATGGATCCGACATGGCAATGTTGATCATAGTCGGCAGTTTGGCCAGGTATTCTTTTTCGTTGATACCCAATTCTGCGAAAGTGGTTTCTATATCGCATCGTCTTTGCAAATCCCGAATAGCATCGATTAAGTTTTCGATTTTTTCTTCTGTGGTTTTTCCGCCCAGACCTACCATGTCCGCGATATAAGCAAATTTTTTATCTGCTTTGTATGCTTTGACATTTGGACTAGGAGTAAACTTTGTAGGAATGCTACTATTGTAGCGAATGACATAGGGTAAAAAGATCGCGTTGGTCCTGCCATGACTCAAGCCAAAAGTAGCCCCCACTGAATGAGAAAGACTATGATTGACACCTACAAATGCGTTGGCAATGGCCATACCAGCGATTGCGCTTGCGTTGTGCAGACGCTGTCTGGATTCAATATTTTTGCCGTCCCGATAGCTCGTCTCCAAATGTTTGAACACAGAGATAATGGTTTGCAAAGCCAGACCATCCGTGAAGTCATTGCTGATGCTGGAAACCATTGCTTCAATGGCATGGGTCAAAGCGTCAAAACCAGTGTCTGCGGTGACTCTTGGCGGCAGTGTGACAGTCAGGTTTGGATCCACAATGGCGATATCAGGTACCAAACTATAATCGACCATAGCTACTTTCTCATGTGTCTCATCATCAGTGATCACAGCCATAGGCGTTACCTCTGAACCGGTTCCTGAGGTAGTGGGAATGGCAATGAGTTTGGTGCGCGGTTTGTCCATTGGATACTCAATGACTCTTTTGCGGGGATCAAGAAAATTGACTTTCAAATCCCTGAACTCAAATTTGGGATTCTCATAAAAAAACCGGATAGCCTTGGCCAGATCCAAAGCAGAACCTCCGCCCAATGCGATGATAGTATCCGGCTTGTATTCCTTGATGATTTCCACGCCTTTTTGTACCAAACTGTAAGGCGGCTCTGGCACAACTTCTTCAAAGGTGTGGATCACTGGAACTTGTGTTAAGTTGTTTTTGACCATTTCTACATGGCCTACTTTTGTGTTAATAGGAGCGGTTATGATCATTGTTGTTTGTGACTGAATCGCTCTCAAATGTTCTAAACTATGCTGATTGAAATATATCTCACTGGGGGCCCTGAACCACATAGACGCTGTTGTCCTCCTAGCTACTTTTTTTATGTTAAGATAATGGATCACATTTATATTGTCCATTGTGATATTGCCGCCGCCTGTGCCGCAGCCAAAAGAGAAAGTCGGGATCAAGTCATTGTATACTCCACCCAGAGCTCCTATCGATGAAGGCGAATTGACAATAATGCGTCCGGCATTGATTTTGTCAGAAAACTCTCTGATCACTTCTTCATTTTCGGAAAATATCGAAGCAGTGTGACCCGTACCGCCATGATAATTGATATCCAGGCAAACATTGATCGCGTCTTGAGCGTTTCTGGCTTTGTACATACCCAAAACCGGAAACAGTTTTTCGCCAGACAAAGGATGATCTGAACCCACACCTTTTAATGGTGCCAGAAAAATCTTTGCGCCCGGTTTGACCTGGATGTCGCATACTTTGGCAATATAGTCCACGGATTTGCCGATCATGGAAGGTTTCATGTTGCCACGATGCAAAGTTTTTTTTGTCAACTTTTCAACATCTTCTTCATTGCAAATATGAGCTCCATAATGCTCGAAACGTTGTATGACTAGATCATAAATGCCTTCGTCCGCGACCACAGTTTGTTCGGAAGCGCAGACCGTGCCATTATCAAAACTTTTGGAAATCAAAATATCGACCACTGCCATTTCAACATCTCCGGAAGATTCGATATAAACCGGAGTATTGCCTGCGCCAACACCAATCGCCGGTTTACCGGAGCTATAAGCTGCCCGTACCATATTGGTACCGCCGGTGGCGTCGATCATCGCGACTTGAGGATGCTTGAACATATACTCAGTATCTTCTCGGGAAGCTCCCGGAATGCATTGAATGATAAACTCTGGAGCACCGGCTTTGACAGCTGCTTCATGCATGATTTCTGCGGATCTTTCTGAACATTTGGCTGCCCTGCTGTGCGGTGAGAATACAATGGCATTTCTGGTTTTCATAGCAACAATGCATTTGAAAATAATCGTTGATGTCGGATTTGTTACTGGAGTCAGACCAAATATTACTCCATGCGGTTCAGCGACTTCAATTAAGTTTTGTTTGGGATATTCATTGATGACTCCCACAGTTTTCATGTGTTTGATATGGTTCCAGACAAATTCGGTAGCAACCATATTTTTGAGTACTTTATCCTCGACAACGCCCATTTGCGTTTCTTCCACAGCCATTTGAGCCAATTCGTAAGAATGAGCAATGCCTGCCAATACGAGTTCTTTGGTTATGCGATCTATTTCTTCCTGTGAGTATTGTAAAAATAAACCAGATGCGATTTTTGCCTTTTCTACCATAGAATCAACAAATTTTTTCCGTTCACTCCAGTCGGTCTTTTCTGTCTGCGCTTTTGGTTGAGCCGTGTCCATGCAGTTGTTCCTCCTATTTTTTTTTATTATTGCGGTGACAGGATAAAATATGAAAATGATGTCACGTCAAGAAATAAAAAAAAAAATGTAAAAAAATCGATTAGTGCGGCGCATAAACAATGGTGCTGCGGAATTTAGCGCAGTTTGTCAGGCAAAAAATTGCGCAAATAGGATTTGTGCAAAAATAGACTAGTAAAAAACGTGCCGCAAAGAGCACTCAAAGTCATAAGCATCACCACAGCAGCCTGAAAACTCCAGATATCATATAGAGAAAGCGCATTGTGGCCATTGTCCCATAGTATAAGAAGGCCTGCACCAGGCGCGGGCAAATTGCCTAGGCCCCAGAGTCCGATAATAAACCAAATGGGCATCAACCCTGCTTTGAAAGAATCCCGAATCAGCCAATGAAAAGAATTTTTTAACGAAAGCCCCAGGGCAAGAGACGCTTCCACTTTATCTTTTTCCTCATTTTGCCGACGCAATTCCATTTC
>CAZCVM010000165.1:0-5920 GCA_964501965.1 uncultured Leptospiraceae bacterium
GGCTGGCTTTTCGCGCTAAAAAAACGAAAAGGCGACCAATAAAAACGAAATGATGCGGAAACATTGCCATATTGTTCCATGGCTCCCCACAATGGGTCCGCGTACAATGTCACCACATCCGCAAAAATCCCGCGCCTCGGATTGGGTTCCAAATCTCTTGTGTCATAAGCAATGCCCAATTTTAGCCAATTGGACCAACCGCCATGAAAGCCCTTGACGCCATACGCGGCATCGTCCCGAAAAAGCCTGGTTTCCAGCATCACAGCATCATTGTCATCTATTTCTATTTGATCACCTGTATAATCATCCACACTAACATGTTGCGCAACTACTCCCATTAGCAAACGTATTTTGCCCTGCCACATTTCACGCATCAAATTTACTGCCAAGGATTTTTTTGTTTGCAAAAAATAATCATAATACGCATAGCTTGTGCCATTATCTATTCGGCGCAAATCAGAAAAATACTGGTCATAATCATTGTAAACAGTGCCGTTGGGATGACGCAAATCACGCAAAGTGCTTTGATCCATGCCATAGTATTGACTTACTGGATTGCGATAAAAATTGCTCACTACGCGCAAACGATAATAACTCTGTTTCAAATATGGCGCGTCCCAGACAACAGCACTGGAAAACATTCCCCTGGTAGAATATGCAGCACTCCATTCCAATTTGTGCAAATAAGGAGAATAAGCAAAACGCTGATCATTCTTATCACCATTATAAAAATAAAAAAAAGCACCGCCGACAATGAGTCCCAAATCAGGAGACGATGCCGGCCCGGCAATACCGGTAATATAGCCGCCCTCTTTTTTTTCTTTCAATTCTTTGTCTGCCAGACGTTTTTCCGGCGCAAAACTCAGCAAGTTGTCTTTATTCTGGTCTTGTGTTGGATTTTTTGCCTGTTGGGGATTGAGTTTTGCTTTGCTTGGTTCGCTGTGAACAGACAAATGAAAAAAACATACAAACAGCCACAAAAATAGATAATTTTTTTTCATAATAATGCCTATTATTTTCTGTCTATAATATTTATTGCTTGATATTCTGCAATTTCAAAAATATAGTATATTAATAATGCTATCGCTTGATCACATACCTTTGTATTCAAAAGCGACCATTGTAACATCATCTTCCAGTTTACGAAAACCAATAAACGCTTCCAGATCTGCGACAATTTTTGTCATATAATTTTTCGTGTCATTCTTTTGGTATTGGACCAACAAGTCTTGCAATTGCTCGCCAAACTCCTGCTTTGATTCATTTTCCGCCTCAATCAACCCGTCTGTATAAAGGAATATTTTATCTCCGGGCACAAGATTTATCACTTTGGTTTCAATATTTACATCTGCGAAAAGCCCCAACAGCTTACCTTTGGAGGCCAACTGTGTGATTTGTTTTTGCCGCACCAAAAATGGAAAATTGTGTCCTCCTCTGGCATAAACCATTTTGCCGCTTTTCAAATCCAAATATGCGTAAAACACTGTTAAAAAATTGCCGCTTATTTGACCATAAATCTTATTGTTTATATTTTGAATAAGATAATCAGGCTCGCGCAGGTTCTCCTTTTCCGACTCAAAAATTGACTTGATCATTGTACTTATCAAAGCAGCGGGCACTCCATGTCCTGAAACATCGCCGATAATAATGCCGATCTCCGTTTTGTCTGGACTCAAAAAATAATCATAAAAATCGCCCCCCAACTGGCTCATGGGATGATAATAAAACGCCATATCCAAGCCCTCAATACGCGGCACAACCGGCATTAGATGAGCCTGGATTCTCTGTGCCAAATCCAATTCTTCTTGCATCAATCTATTGGCTTTCGCCAATTCCAATTTTTCACGAACATCATGGCCTATAAACACAGCTCCCATGGATTCGCTAAAATCATCCAAAATCATAGAACCGGACAAATTGATAATGATGCGATGATCATTTTTGCTACGCAAAGCTATCTCCCTATTGGAAAAATTTTCAACGCCCTGCGCTGCCCCATGGATCATTTGAAAAATATTTCTAGTTTCATGCATGGAAGAATAATCAGTCAAATCAAAAAAATCCATATTCAAAATTTCTTTTTTCGTGTACAACAATAAACGAAGTACCTGATCATTGACAAACACCACCCTGGCCTGATTGTCTACCAGAAACAACAAATCCTGCATATTGGTCATTATCTTTTCGCTAGCATAATGATACGAAATGGTCATCAACTTATATTTTTTGATAGCGTAAACAATACCGGCCACGCCGAACAAAAAAGCCAGATGCCCAATCACTGGCCAGGAAAAACCGCCGATGATCGCGACTATATTCGTAGCATAGCTCAAAACCACGGAGAACAAAGTTGACAAAAACACCCAAAGACTTTGCCGCCGCAGGCGAATCGATTTTTCTTTGTGCTGATAAGCAAGAACAATTCCCAATGATACAAACAATAACAATGTATTGTAAATAATATAACCAATAAACCAGGGAGAGGCAATATCCGCTTTTTCAATCCAATAGTTATCAACTCGAACAAAATCGGCTGTGTATATAACGCCCAAAAAAGACTTGGCAATAAAAATCAAGCTGATCAAATAGGAAACTATTAAAACAATCAGCCATTTTTTTTGAACCATTTTTTTGGTAAAAAGCAACACAAAATGCAGCAAAAAAGCGGATACACTGCACCAGCCAATACTGGATATCCGATACCAATAAAAAACTTCTTCTGGCTGAACGCTCAAAAAAATAAAAGTATATGCCAAAGCCCAAACCGCAAAACTACTGGTCATCAATAAAAATATACGATTGAGCCAGAGTTTTGGATTGAGTGAAAAAACATAAAATCCAAAAAATAAATACACAAAAAAACTAACAAATGAAATATGGGAAAAACCCATGGCCGTCTCCTTGATTTAGCATTTCCAATTCAATCTAAATAACTATTGAACCCCTGCAAAAAAAGCTTGAACTGAGACTCAATCATCTCTTTGACCACAAACGCCGGGGGGCCGGTTATTGTATGGAATGGAAAAAGCATCCAGCCTATACCATCCCAATCCCCCATGCTGATAAAAAAACCCAATTGCTGATAATTGTATTTTTCCAATGCGTCCCCTTTTACTGTATGCTCGATATTGCTGGCTACCAATGCGGCTTTGCGCACACCTGCCTGCGCGTCCATAGAATTTAGGCCATTGCCGGCAAATCGAGAACAGTCTCCAGCCGCCCAAATATGATCCAGTGTTTGCCCTTGGGCAATGATATGACCATAAGAATCGGTGCGCATCAAAAACGGCTCCGGCTCTACTCCGGCCAACCATAGAATCAAATCAGGATTCATGACAATTTTTTTATTGGTCGGCTTATAATATATATGCCCTGAGATCGTAGTCTGGATTGGCTCAGATGATCCGTCTATGCTTGGACTAGCTAAACCCGACTGATCCCTTTTTAGCTGGGGCTGCCATTTTGCATTGCAATACAAAGTGATACCAGACTGTTTGAGCTTTGTCACGATATACTCATGAAAACCTACTGGCAAGGACTGCACAAGTCTTTCTTTGTCATGCGCCAGAGTAATATTCATGCCAGGAAGCTGATTTTTCAAAGATGCCAGTTCAAAAACAAATTGGATTGCAGTGGGACCGCCGCCCACGACAAGGATTTCAGGTTTTTTTCCCTGACATTGCTGTATTTGTCGCAGCCACCGCGCATTGCCAGTGCGGGACTTAAAATCATCCAATGTAAAAAAATTTTCCGCAGTCGCGATGGAATCCAGACAAAGTTCAGGGCAAGCGTGCGGCCTGGCACCGGCTGTCACAATTAAATGATCAAAAAATAATTTTTCCTTTTGATATAATTTTAGATTTTTTTGCTTGTCAATCTGGCCATTGTCGCCTATATTCCCTTTATTATGGGAAGTTGCCTTTTTTTGCGGATTATTTTTTTGCGGATCATAAGGATAAAGCAAAATTTCATGATTTTGTTGCCAGTCAAGGAGATCTTGTTCACAAAAATCCATCTTGTGGTGGACAAAGCGAATATTGCCGGGCAAAGAATTTTTTGGCATTAATCTGTGATAAGGGGTCGTAAAATGCGCTAAAGGCGTTTTTATACTACGATGCAATTGCAAAATATCCAGAAAATAAGGCTTGCGGTCCAACACAGTGATAGTAAACTCTGGATTTTGAGAAAGCTTCAAAGCTGCTCGCAAACCAGCATATCCGCCACCAATGACTATGATTTTTTTTTGCGAAGAATTGATTTGCATACGATTTCCATCTGAAACATTTAAGACATAGGATAGATAACAAAACTAAAAATTTATCCTCTATTCGCTTTGGCAAGGAAAAAAAACAACAAAATGGACAACATAAATAACATAAATAAAATGGATCCTCTAAACCCAATCGAAACCACACTACGCGATCCCAACATTATCAGCCAAATACTTGCTTCTGGCAAATATCCCATGAGAATCGTTGACAAAGATTTTCGTATTGTTTATGCCAACAATGCTTATTGCCTTATGAACCAG
Organism: uncultured Leptospiraceae bacterium; assembly: GCA_964501965.1. Taxonomy (GTDB): domain Bacteria; phylum Spirochaetota; class DYNZ01; order DYNZ01; family DYNZ01; genus CAZCVM01. Next base: position 4,532 of record CAZCVM010000165.1, read on the forward strand.
ACCAACAGCACAAAAATTGTCGGCCATTTCTGTCAAAAATATGATTATTGCAACGATTGCAGCACGGAAAAATGCTCTATCACAATGATGCAATCCATATTGGATGATTACCATCAAACAAATCAAACAAATTCCCGTATCCTGGATCAACAGACATATCAAAATTTAATATTTGAAAAAAATATCGAAATACCGGATGGATACTCGGATAAACGTTCCTATATCTTGCGTATTGCTCCATTGATAAATATTGACAATAAACTAATGGGCATCATCCAGACCTATATCGATGTCACGGAACAAAAACAAATACAACAAAACCTGACTCACGCCAAAAATAAAGCAGATCAAGCCAACCGGCTCAAAAGTGAATTTTTGGCAAATATGAGCCATGAAATACGCACGCCCATGAACGGCATCCTGGGAATGCTGGAGCTTCTGCAATTTACAGAGTTGTCTGAAAACCAAAAAGAATATGTGTCCGATATCCAGGGCTCAGCAAAGCATTTACTCAGTATCATCAATGACATTCTGGACTACTCAAAAATTGAAGCCAGTAAAATGAAAATGGAAAGCATTCCCACGCATTTGCCTATTTTACTCAAAGATGTAATCAACCTGATAGCCGCAAAAGCTCATCAAAAAGGTTTAGAACTGATTATTCTGACGGATCCATTGTTGCCGGAAATAGTCCTGACCGATCCATTGCGCTTACGGCAAATATTGATCAACCTATTGTCCAATGCTATTAAATTTACCGAGCAAGGAGAAGTCATACTGGAAGTGATCGCGCTCACCATGGACAAAAATCAATGTGTCATCAATTTTAGTATCAAAGATACAGGCATCGGTATCCAAGAAAACCATTTGAAAGACCTATTTCAGGCTTTTTCGCAATTGGACACATCTGTTACCCGCAAATTTGGCGGCACTGGCCTGGGGCTTTCTATCACAAAAAATTTGGTCCATTTACTCGGCGGCACATTGCAAGTCAGCTCCACAGTGGGCAAAGGCTCCATTTTTTATTTTGATCTGACCATGCGGCAAAACCATCCCAAACCCAGAACAAATGATCAACCGGAAAATGAGCCAAAAAACCAAAGTTTACTTGGCAAGAATATCGCATTGTGCGTTCCCAACCGGACCTATAGAAATATATTGCAGGATTTTCTGGAGCAAAAAGAAGGCAAAGTATTTCTATCTCTTCGGCGGTATCCATACCGCTGCCCATTCCGATGATGATCTTCTCGGCATCCTTGGCACCGACGTACTCGAAGAGATCGTAGCTGCGGCCGGTCTTCTTCTCGAGAAGCTTCATGTACTTCTTCACGATCCCGGGGGTGGCGTCGTAGAAGTTGTTGACCGTCTCACGGCCCTGGAAATATACGT
>CAZCVM010000166.1:0-5918 GCA_964501965.1 uncultured Leptospiraceae bacterium
AAAAACCGGAAAAAATTTGCAAAATACTTACAAAAAAAAATAATACGAAAAAAATAGTGCTAATAGGATATTTTTTCAGTTTATGTGCCATGAATTGCTTTGTTTCACTCTCTTTTGGTTAGAATTTGCCGCAAAATTGATATTGCGATATTGCATACATACAATGGATACAATAAATACATTCGAAAAAAAGACACAAAGATCGTCAATTCATAAAAAAACAACTAATTTAAATAAAAACTGGGAAGAAATGCGCCAAATTCACGACAAACGAAAAACAATATTGAATATGACACTGATTTCTTCATCTGGAAGCAATTGAGGAAACTTTCCAAAGGGAGCTGCCCGATAAATGGCAGCTTTTGCTTCTGCGTTGAACGCAGAAAATCTACTGGATTGAAGTATTTTCAATGCACGAATGGTGCCATTTTTATTGATGATCAGCTTCACTTTTACCACGCCTTCTTTGTTATTGCGCAGCTCATAGATAGGATACTTTTTGGCGCGATTGATCAGATGCACCATATTGGTCAGATAAAGCCTTTTCAATGAAACTAAATCCACTTGGTCCGGCATATCATTCTTTTCTTCTTGTGAAACTGTTTTCTTTGTTTTGACTGCCTTGGGCTTGGGAGCAGGCGGCACAATAAAATTTTTCATTGGGATCGTGATTCTACGCTTATTGTATTTAGTAGAATTTGCTTCGATGTGAAAAAAAAGCAAATAAACAAAAAATACTGTAATGCCCACGACAAATGGAGTAAAAAGTTTGCCTTGCAATACATATTGGGCAATACGAAACATTAGCGAGTTATTGGGCTCATTATTTTTCATAGGATTATTCATAATATTTCATGTCTTTTCCTGTATTTTTACACAACACTTTGTCATATATTTTTTTTTCACTAATTGCCATGTTCTATAGAAAAGGATTTGGCACCGGCAATTTTTGCCTTATCCATTAGCATAACAAAAGTCTTGTAAGGAATATTCTCATCTCCCCGAAACAAAACATCCATTTTATTCTTTTCCAACATTGTCTTGCGCAAAAAATCCGAATACTGTTCCAAAGACACAACCTGATCATTAATGGCTATTGTGCCATCTTTAGCAGCAGAGACAACAATTTCAACTTTCTTCAATTTATCTTCTGTTTGTGCTTTTGGCAAAGTAAGCTGCAAAATTGGCTTAATAAAATCCGTGCTGATCATAAAAAATATAAGCAATAGAAAGACAATATCGATCAATGGTGCAATACTGACATTTTGTGTTTTGATCTTTTTGCGTGTTACAATCATTTTTTAATTTCTTTATAATTTTTTAATAATTTTTAATTTCAATTAATTTTCATTAATTTCCATTCATTTGTTTTCTATATAATAATTTCTTATGGATTCGCGCTGTCAATTTCTTGCGTGGCCAAGGCTGCAAATTGTTCCTGTTGAAAAGACGCTTCTTCTAAATGCTGAATAGTAAAATTCATATAATCCACGCGTCGCCCCACCATTCGTTCATAAAAATCAAACGCCACATAGGCGGGCACTGCCACAATCAATCCAAATGCCGTGGTAAGCATGGCTTCATAAATGCCGCCAGCCAATTGATTTACATCTACTGTTCCGCCCAAAGAAGCAATTTTTTGGAATGCCTTGATCAGCCCGGCAACCGTACCCAAAAGACCAATCAATGGCATGACATTGGCAATCGTAGCAAGCAAACGAATAAACCTTTCCATTTGTGAGATAAGCTTGACAGAATGGCGCTGTATAGCTTGTTCACGACTGGCACGCACATGGCCACTATAATCCAAATAATCTTTTCCTATTTTATAAAAGGGAGAATTTTCATAAAAGAATTTTTTTATCCGCCAAAAAGCATTCGCTAAAATATGACTATTTTCGTCTAAGTCTGGAAATTCCAAATTCATTTGCGCCAGATCCTTTTGACCAGCTATTCTATTTTTCAGTATTTTTTCAAAATTTGCAAACGGATAGCTTATCAAGCGGAAATACAAAGCCCGTTCTAAAATAATGACTGATTCCAGTATGAGTCCGATAAAAATAACCCACATGATATCTCCGCCCTTATGAAACAATTCAATTAAATCCATTTTTACGTCCTTCTTTGCGAAATTCAATTCTATGTTATTTATTCTATACTATTTTTTAGTATATTTTCCTATTATTTTGTTCTTTTTTCCGAATAAAGATTTAGTTGCAATAAAAGCTTTTTCACGGAACCGCTATAAATCAATCTATTTTTTGAATAAATAAAAACAACAGGAACAAAAATACCATGGTGGTTTGCTTTTTGGTGCAAACGCTGAAAATCCTTGGAAGCCGGACTATGATTGCTAACCAAATCAATCTCCCGGACTACAATATCAGATTCCTTAATGGCCCATTGAATGAGATATTTTCGATATTCCTGACAAAAACTGCACCACGGAGCTGTAAAGTAAAAAACAGTTGTTTTTTCTCTGGCAGATAAATTTGGGATTGCAAAGCTATGACCTTTGCTGACCAAAAAGTACGGCAAAGTTACATAAGAAAAAAAATCCTGCTGATTATTAATAAAAAGATAAATGTCGTTTTTAAAATTTCTCTTAAAAAAACGGCTTGATAAATCTTTGGATGTTGATATGTTATGATTTCTATTTGCTAAAAGGTCTCGCAATACACTGGCTGTAATATTGTAGGTTTTTTTATCAAATATGTATTCAGTTTGAAATACTTCCGTAAGCAATTGTTTAGCTTCAGGCCAATGGGCAGGTCCTTGGGTCGCGAGCATCAAAGCCTTGCGGTAGATTTGGACGATTTCTTTTTTATCTTTTTTGTCTTTTATAGAAGAAACATGCATAGGATCATTGTGCCCAGCATGAATTTGGCTGGGCAAGAGACAAAAAAAGCAAAATATTATTGCGCCATTAATGACCATTGATTGGAATATTTGTTTTTTACGAATTTGGCAGAACATTCTTTTCTTTCCGTATGGATTTTTAACAAGACAAATACATTTGAATACAAAATAATATAAGTGGACTTTTTGTCAACAATAATTTGAGAATGATTCTCATTCAATTCGCTTTTGTAAAATTTTTTTGTTTTTTTTCATTTTTTTTAAAAATACTTGACAAATAAATAGGGACTTCTCAATGATCTTGAGAATGATTCTCATTTTATTAACAATGTTCGAGCCCAGGTCGTTGTGTTTTTTAGGTGTCCAGTGCCAAAAAAAACAAGACGGGAATAAACATTCCTGCCGGGCAAAAGTCGGGTATAGTATACTATGAGAAGCATAACAAAATATCAGAATGGAGATTTCAGATGAAAAAAAATAATTTTTTGAAGGTATATAAAGTGCGAACAATATCTTTTTTGTTTACTTTGCACATTATGATAGCTGCCGCATTTTTTACCGCACACCTGCCAGCCCAGGAAAATAATGAAAAAAACAACAAACAAAATACCAACAATGTAGTTGATTTAACTGATAAAGATAAAAATGCGACCGACAAAGCCGCAAATCAAGAATTTGATATCGTTGTCACTGGCACAAAAAAAGAGAGGGTGTACAAAAACGCACCAGTAGCTACACGGGTTGTGAACAAAAAGCAAATGCGAAGCCGTGGAGATACCAATTTACTGCAAGGCCTGCGAGCAACCACTGGCGTTGCCGCTCAAAATAATTGCCAAAACTGCAATTTTGATGGCATAAGATTGAATGGTTTGGATTCTAAATACAACCAGATTCTAATCAATAGCATTCCTCTGGTAAGCCCTCTGGCAGAAGTTTATTTTTACAATGCTTTTCCTGAAGCTTTGATCAATCGAGTGGAAGTTGTCAAAGGGGGTGGTTCCGCATTGTATGGCGGCGGGGCTGTGGGCGGAGTCGTAAATATTTTGTTGGCGAAGCCGCAATTTAATATGGCTGAAATTGGATATCAATATTCCTTTATCAACAACCAAACACCGGATTCCTACATGCATTTTTTGACTTCTCGCGTTTCAAAAGAAAAAAATATGGGCATTGCCGCTTTTGGAGCTTTGAGCTATGCCAACCCGTATGACCACAATGATGACGGTTTTTCAGAAATTTCCAAGAAGCGAGGAGCTTCAGTGGGTGCTTCGGGATTTATTTCGCCTTTTGCCAACGCAGAGCTAACCTATCTCCTGCTATACAATCGGGATAACCGGGACGGAGGCAACGCTTTTAATAAAGAGCAGCATCAAGCCGGATTGCGAGAAGGTGCTGATATTAATATGTATGTGGGCATTGTCAAATGGGATCATCGGCTCAACGATCTTTTTTCCTATTCTCTGTACAGCTCCGGCTCTTATGTCGAACGCAAAGCATACTATGGCGGAAATGAAGACTATGACACCAATCCTGATAACAAAGCATCGGATGACTTGACACGCTGGGGTACGGAAGATAGCTTTTTAAATGGCTATACACGAACAGAAAATCCACTGGCTATTACCGGGCTGGACATGACTTTCCATTTTTCTAAAAATCATGACATGCTGATAGGCGGATCTTATACATTTGAAAAATTGGACGATAAGGTAACGCATACTGAGGTACAAATGCTTTCGCGCTACAAAAGTTTTGGCGGATACATGCAATATGAAGGCAATTTTTTTGACATGGTGCAATTGGTAGCCGGCTTTCGTGTAGATAACCACAGCGAAATCGATGATCCCATTATTAGTCCCCGGGCAAATTTATTGGTTCATCTTAGAAAAAATTTGCAATGGCGCACAGCCTTTACAACTGGTTTTGCACCACCGCGTATTTATGTCGAAGACTTTCATCTAACAGTTGTGGATGGAGACGCGCAACATATTACTAACTCAACGGATTTGCGAGCCGAAACTTCAAAGTCTATTAGCACATCTTTTGCCTGGCAAGTCAGCACACTGGGAATCAATTTTGATATTAGCCCCGGTTTTTATTATACACGTCTTGAAGATGCTTTTACATTGGAAGAAGACGCAACACGGCCTGGTTATTGGGTACGCAAAAACTCAGAAGGAGCAGACGTAATCGGCGCAGAATTGGATGTTAAGATGAGAACCAAAACATTGGATATATCTATGGGTTTTTCAATGCAAGAATTTGAATACAAGAAGGAACAAATGGTTTTTGACGATGACGGCAATGGCAACCCGGTAATGGAAAAAAACATGCTGCGAGCTCCGCAAATGACGGGAAACGCAGCAATTATTTATGACGTTCATCCCTTTTCTTTATCCACGGATATGGTAGTTTACGGTTCCATGAAAACTCCGCACGAAACCTCCAATCAAAATACAGTCCAAACAACACCAATTTTTTATGAATGGGGCATGAGAGTAGCTTACGAATTTTATCACACCAGTGACACCCATTGGGAAATTTTTGCCGGCATAAAAAATATTCTAAATTCTTATCAAGATGATTTGGACCGAGGATATGAACGCGACGCAGGTTATGTTTTCGGACCGAGCTTACCGCGTACTTTTTATATGGGTATCAAGGGAAGGATTTAACAAAAAAAAAATAGCGGACCCGAAGATTTATTTTCGTGGTCCGCTATTCAATTTTATTCTTATTCGATAGCTTTGACCTCTATTTGTTTGGGAGATTTTTCCGGGTTTTTGTCTAGCCGGATTTGCAATACACCGCGTTTGTATTCCGCGTTAGCAGAGTTGGTATTCACATATTCTGGCAATCGAATTCGGCGTTCAAATTTTCCAAAGCTAATCTCTGAGTAATAGAATCCTTTCTTTTCTTCTTTTTTTTCTTGTTTTCTTTCTCCAGAAACTGTCAAGATATTGTCTTCCACACTGACATTGATCTCTTTTTCGCTCATACCTGGCAGCTCTGCCTGGACATAAAGATGCTTATCATCTTCTTCTACATGAACCTTTGGC
>CAZCVM010000167.1:0-5877 GCA_964501965.1 uncultured Leptospiraceae bacterium
ACTGTTTCTGAATACCTGGCACGCAATAAAATCAAACAATTTGCCATCTCAGAAACACAAAAATACGGCCATGTCACCTATTTCTGGAACGGCAACAATTCCGAAAAATTTGATTCCGAACAGGAAGTATGGCAGGAGATCACCTCTGACCGGATATCCTTTGACAAAAAACCGCGTATGAAAGCGGATGAAATAGCGGATGCCCTGATAAGCGCGTTGCAATCAGGCCAATATCCATTTTTACGGGTCAATTTTGCTAATGGAGATATGGTCGGTCACACAGGTGTACTTGATGCCGCAATACAGGCAGTGGAAGCTGTGGATCAAAATATAGAAAGGATAGTGTCCCAGGCTGAAGAACTGGGTTACACTGTGATCATAACTGCGGACCATGGCAATTGTGACCAGATGATAGAAATAGACAAAAAAACTGGCAATGGCAAAAGAAAAACCAATGGCCAATACATGGCCAAAACCAGTCACACACTCAATCCAGTACCGTTGATCATTACCGGCCATAACGCCGATCAATGGCAGCTCAATCCAAAAACCGACCAACAAAAAGGCCTGGCCAATATCGCACCCACCATTTTGACAATGCTGGGTTATGAACCTCCCAAAGAATACCTGCCCTCACTGGTGATACCAGTATAAAGAACAGGGAAAAAAATCTTTCTCAAAAAAGAATTTATACCCAGTCAAAAAAAATTAAAAAAGCGACCTTCTCGACCGAGAAGGTCGACTATTCTTTTTTCTATGGTATCTTACAAAACAGTTACAACATCCATTGTAAGTTTATTGAAAAGTACAAAATTTTTTTTAATTTTGGAACCAACCATTACTCAACATTTATTGGGTTCAAGTCTTACGGCTTGAACCTTATTTTTTTAATCATGTTAATCATTTTAATCATTGGTTAAATATTTTTTTATCATATCAGCCAACTCTGTCATCCGGACTGGTTTGGTAATAAAATCATTCATTCCCGCGTCCAAAGCTTGTTGTTTATCTTCCTGTCTTGCTCCAGCAGTCATAGCGATAATGGGGATATCTTTGACTTTTCCCTCCATTTGCCGGATTTTTTGGGTAGCAGTGTATCCATCCATAATGGGCATCTGAATATCCATCAAAACCAATTGATAAACTTTGCTTTTTGGGGAAGACGCATTGGCAAGCATATCCAAAGCTTTTTGGCCATTATCAACCACATCCACAGTATAACCCAACTTCAACAACATTTTTTCCGCCAAGACTTGATTGACAATATTGTCTTCAACCAAAAGCAAATGTCCCACAATATTGAAACCTAGTTTTTCGGATATGATTTTGTTTTTTTCTTTATTGTGTTCAAACCAATATTTTGTGACAATCTTGGGCCCATCATCACTATCTTGCTGTTCTGTTACCTGTTTTGCACTTTGTTTTGTTTGGTCCCATTCTTTAGGATTCATCACCGCGCAAAGAATTTGCCAAAATTCTTCCCAATTGAATGGCCTGGTCAGATAACCATGAAATCCCAATTTTTGCATTTGCTGGGCCTGTCCTCGATAGCCTTTATCAGCGATCACCATATAAAAAAGATTTTTTGCATTATCCGGCAAATCTTTTTGCTGTGCCAGATCACTGGCCTGATTTTCATTGACTATAACCAACAATGGCAGGTTGTGCAAAGAGCCCAAAGCACCATTCAAATCCGAAGATTGCTGTTTGACAAAATTTACTATGGCTTTTGTCGCGCTCGCAGGGTCTGGGAAATAAGAAAAAAATTGAGAATAATCCCGCGTGGATGGTTCCAAATGTTTCAACAAAGAAGCAAAAAGTGTTTTTTCTCCAACAACAAATATATAAGCCAAAAAATCTTCCACCGGCGGCACAGAACCTATGTCCGTAAAAATTGTATTGGCGGACTGGGCTTCGTTTACCATAGGCAAATAAACAGTAAACTTTGACCCTTTATCCAGTTCACTTTGAACCCGCAACAGCCCATTCATTAATAAAATCAATTGCCTGGTGATACTCAATCCAAGACCAGTACCGCCGTATTTGCGAGTGATCGAAACATCAGCTTGTTCAAAATAATTGAAAATGCTTTGCAATTGTTTTTCTGCAATACCAATGCCTGTGTCCTCGATTTCCATGCAAATAACCTGGATTTTGTGCCCCTTTTTTTGTCAATAAAACGGGTCATAGACTTTGCTTGCTCTGAGTACGCGTCTACAAAGTCCGTCCATTCATTCGGCTTAGCTTCGCGCAAACAAATCGTTATCGAACCTTTCTCCGTAAACTTTATCGCGTTGCCAATCAAGTTGTTTAGCACTTGACGTATCCTATTCGCATCTCCCAAAAAAATCACATTTTCCGGCAATTGATAATCCAGAGAAAAATCCAAATTTTTCTCTTTGCTTTGAAAATTAAAAAAAGAATAAATACTATCCATCAGATCATGCAAATCAAACGCTACTGCGTCTATATGCAGCTTTCCAGCTTCAATTTTTGAAAAATCCAAAATATCATTTATGATGGTCAACAAAGCTTCTGCCGAATTGCAAGCCATGTCCACGAGCTCTGCTTCTGAATGCGGCAGTGAAAAATCTTTTAACAAATTGAGCATACCCAAAACTCCGTTCATGGGAGTTCGGATTTCATGGCTCATATTGGCCAAAAAATTGGCTTTTGCCTGAGATGCTTCCTGCGCTTCCCTGGCAGCCAATTCCAATTGACTTTGCGCGTTTTTGATTTGGCTAATATCCTGAATTTGGCCGACGAAAAAAACAGGCTGATCGTGCTCATTGCGCAAAATGGATACAGTGACCAATACCCAAATAATTTGCTTGGATTTATGAATATAGCGTTTCTCCAATTGGTATGAGTCCATTTCATTGCGGATCATTTTCTCGACCTGTGGCACTTCAATAGTAAGATCCTCTGGATGTGTAATGTCCTCAAAGGATTTGGTCATTATTTCTGACTCAGTATACCCGGTAACCTCGCAAAATTTCTCATTTACCTGCAAAAATTTCCCTTGCAGATCGCACAAAACCATACCTATCCCGGAATCAAAAAATATCCGCCGAAACCTCTCTTCTTTTTCCCGCAAAGCAATTTCCGCTTCTTTGCGGTCTGTAATGTCCACAACAATACCAGTGATTGCCAAAGGCTTGCCGTCATTGTGCCACTCGGTGACACGGCCAAAATCATAAAACCAAATATATTTTCCATGCGATGCCTTAATTCTGTATTCTACCTGATACGCGGCAGCCTGACCGCATATATGATCGCGCATGGCATTCATCGCGCCCTCATGATCCTCAGGATGGATCAGATTGGTAAAAGCATGGTATGTTTGATTTTGAAAATCCGCCAAAGGATAACCAAGCATTTTTACTTTTTTTTCATGAAAATCCACTTTACCAGTGGCAATATCCATGCGCCACCAGGCCAAATTGCCCACATCAATCGCAGTATTTAAGTGAACCAAAGTACTTTCAAGAAGTTTTCGACTCTGGAATCTCTCGGTAATATCCTGCACGGAAACAATGATATTGTCCTCTTTGGCACTATTCTCCAAATATTTTAGTGAAATGCTCACCCAGGAACCGGGATTCTTGCCGTGCATCAATTGCATTTCATAATTATTTTTGGTCTTGAAATCACCGGAAAAATTGTGACTCAAACCATATTGAAACCATTGCAAAAATTTACTTTGTTCTTCAGGGATGATAAATCGGAAAAAATGCTTGCCCTGAACCTGAACCAAATCCTGGCCTACCAATTGACCAAAAGCCAGATTAACCTGGCGGATGATGCCTTTGGCCGTCATGCTCAGATAGCCGATCGGCGCAAAATGAAACAAATCAAAATAATTTTGCTTCATTTCAGAAATTTTTTCTTGAGCATCACGCAATTCTTCGTTCTGCATCTGCAATTCTATTTGATGCACCTGCAATTCATGAGCGATTTTCAACAAATCCTTTTTGGACAAATTGTCCATATTCTCTGAAGACAATTTATCTATAGAAATGTGATCCATTTCCATTTTTTCCAAATCAGTACTAGCTGCCGCCATGTCCTGGTTTTGCGATGTGATTTTTTGAGCCAACAACTGCTCTGCTTTGTGACGTAAGTCAGGATTGGATTTCTTTTTGTTTTTCATTATCCTATTTGCACGATTAATCTTTTGTAACAAGAAAAAAAAATCTATGAAAAAATATCAAGAGCTATCGTTAAAAAATTATCATTTTCGCTTACTTTTCCATATTTTTTTGCGTTTGTCTGTTGTTTATTGATTTTTAATGTTATTTATTGTTGTTTATTCTTGTTTATTGTTGTCGAATATTATTTAATATAGGGAATTGCGGTATACTAGGGGCGGGACTCCAACCTCCTGCTTAAAAGCCGCATTGAAGCTGCTTTTGGAATTGAAGCCTGACTCCAAAGCCACATAGATCATCCTTCTGTCCGGATCTGTTTGAATGATCTGCTGCGCCTCTTTGATCCGGTATTCTTTCATTAAGTTGTAAAAAGACTTACCAATTTTTTTGTTCAATATTTCTGACAATTGATGACTGGTAATGCCCAGATGCTGGGCAAAACCTGGTAATGATATTTCAGAATCTTTGAAAATCTTTTCTTCTTGCAACAAAAAATCGATTTTGTCCAATATTTTCTCCAAATCCAGAGCTGTCAAATTGGAAAAGCTTTTTTTTTCTGTAGATTCGTTCTTGTCTGTTTCAATAAAAACAGGATTATCTTTTTTTAATGCCAATATCCGTTTTTGCGCCAATTGAAGCACAATACGCAAATCATTTTGACTAAACGGTTTTACAATATAACCATAAGGCATGGTATTCAATGCTTTATCCAGGGTTTGCTCATCATCAAACGCAGTCAAAAAAATAACAGGCACTTGCAATTCGTCAGAAACCTGTTGCGCTGTTTCTACTCCATCCATGGGTCCTTCAATGCGTATATCCATCAAAACCAAATCCACCGCAGTTTCACGCAAAAAATCCAACGCCTGCGGACCGTTTGTAATCATACCCACTGGCTGAAATCCCAAAAAAAGCAAAGTATCCCAAATAAATTGGGATATCATCATTTCATCTTCAACAATCAGAATTTTGAAATCTGTTTTGGAAGCCATATCTATGTTATTCTTGTTTCACTACTATTCGAACTATTTTTGTATTGCCGTTTCCAGCTCCCACAATTTTGTCCACTATATCCATACCGCGAACAACTTTACCAAAAACCGTGTGTTTCCCGTCCAGCCAAGGAGTATCGACAATATTAATAAAAAATTGACTGCCATTCGTATTGGGGCCAGAATTGGCCATTGCAATGACTCCGCGCTTGGCTGGCATACTGGGCAGATTGTTCTGGTATTGGTATCCTATACCCTGGTACAGCCGCATCACAGACCAATTTTTCAAAATATCTTGCTGAATGGCCTGCAATTTGTCCATATTCTTTTTTACATCATCTCTGCTTTTGATCCCCAATTTGGGAAAAACAACTGTCTGAAAATAAATTTGCAAATCTCGGCCCACAAATTGTTTGTAGTCATTCAATTTTTTCTTGTCCAGTCCCAAAGAAACTGCGCTCATCTCATCCTTAAATTTGTATCCCGGCCCGCCAGTACCATTACCTAGAGGACAACCGCCTTGAATCATAAAATTCGGTATCACCCGATGAAATGACAGCCCATTGTAAAAGGGAGCTTTGGATTTTCTTCCCGTTTTGGGGTGGGTCCAAGTTTTGTCACCTTTGGCCAGACGAACAAAATTGGCAACTGTTTTCGGAGCTACCCGAGGATACAACTCCAATACAATCTTTCCTTGATTGGTTTGTATCTCAACAATAGTTTTTGCCTGGCTT